>JBBFKT010000005.1 GCA_037482015.1 Thermodesulforhabdaceae bacterium | reverse complement strand
AAAAGTACCTGGCCGGTTATGTGGCGATGTGTGAGTTTCGGATCAACTTGAAACGAATCTCCCCTGCTTTTATCTCTCAGTTAGCTAGGTTGCACTACTTTTGAACATGAGCCAAGATTTTTTATTGAGTTTTTAATTGGTCGTCGCAACCATTCCAAGAGGGACTTTAAGATGGCAACGGTGGAAATAAGTCGAGAAGAAATAAGAAAAATCGTGATGGAAATCCTTCAGGAAGAACTTGGCGTAGATAGAGCCAAATATTTCGATATCCTCGAGCGCTTAACTAGACTGGAAGAAGGCCAAAAAATGATAATTGAAATGATGAATAAACGCTTCGAGGACATCAATAGGCGATTTGAAGATTTTAACAGGCGGTTCGAAGATATAAATAAGCGGTTCGAAGATATAAATAAACGCTTTGAAGACATAAACTCTCGATTTACTATGCTGACCACCTTCATGGCTGTTGGGTTCAGCACTATTGCAGCCCTTATGGTGGTGCTGAAGATTTTTTATTGAGTTTTTAATTGGTCGTCACAACCATTCCAAGAGGGAACTTTAAGATGGCAACTTTGGAAATAAGTCGAGAAGAAATAAGAAAAATCGTGATGGAAATTCTTCAGGAAGAGCTTGGTATAGACAGAGCCAAATATTTCGATATCCTCGAACGCTTAACCAGGCTTGAAGAAGGACAGAAGATGATCCTGGAGATAATGAATAAACGCTTTGAGGATTTTAACAGGCGCTTTGAAGACATAAACAAACGCTTTGAAGACATCAATTCCCGTTTTACTATGCTAACCACCTTCATGGCTGTTGGGTTCAGCACTATTGCAGCCCTTATGGTGGTGTTGAAGATTTTTTATTGAACGCTAAAGGCATAAACAATAGCTAGAACGCTTGCTGATGGTTCAGCAGAGAAACAGGAAAAATGACTTTGACTTCCAGTTCCACCTAGCACAAAACCTTTTTAGGTCGAGTTAAATCTGGGCGTAAGGATGCGAGTTGCACTATGATAAAGAGGATTTGGCAATATAGAGACCTCCTGATGGTTTTCGCATGGAGAGAATTTGTTATAAGATACAGGCAGTCCGTTATTGGAATTCTGTGGGCGGTCTTTCAACCCTTAAGCATGATGATACTCTTTACCTTCGTATTTTCACTGATACTGAACATGCGCATTTCCGACATACCCTATCCTGTTTTCTTTTACGCGGGGGCTCTTCCATGGACATTCTTCGCTTCTTCTCTCAACCACGCCATCCCAAGCCTTACAAACCACTACGGACTCATAACAAAGATTTATTTCCCAAGAGAAATTCTTCCTCTCTCTTATCTTGTTGTAGCACTTGCGGATTTTTTCATAGCATCCATATGTCTTGCAGGACTTTTAATCTTTTACCGCATTCCCATAACATGGACCGCTCTCTGGTTCCTGCCGCTTTTCGCTATTCTGGTTATTTTCACATCCTCAGTATCAATTTTTCTCGCCGGACTTAATGTTTATTACCGCGATGTTAAAGCCGCTACCGGATTTCTTGTTCAACTATGGTTTTTCGCATCACCGGTTATGTATTCAATTGACAAGGTGAACATAAAGCTCAAACTGCTTCTTTTCCTGAACCCCCTTACTTTCATAATAGAGAACATGAGGCGGTGTCTTGTAGAGGGGCGAGATGTGGTCTGGTGGCAGTTTCTGATGGTAAGTTTCATTATTTTCTGCTGGGCTACTATAGTTCATCGTTTCTTTACACACATAGAGAGGTCCTTTGCCGATGTCATTTAACAAATCACTTGCTCTGGTGCTTCGGGATGTGTGGAAAAAATACTCACTCCGGGAAGTGTTTCACCGTTCTTTGCGAGAAGACATCATGCACTTCTTCCGGAGAAATGAAAACGCTCTTAAAAAAGATGAATTCTGGGCTCTTCAGGGCATAACCCTGGAAGTTGAAAAGGGTGAATGCGTAGGGCTTTACGGACCAAATGGAGTCGGTAAATCCACTATACTTAAACTGATCGCATCGGTCACCTATCCCACCAGGGGATCTATCGAAATATTCGGCAAGGTGGCTCCACTTATCGAAGTTGGAGCAGGCTTTCATCCCGATCTTACCGGGCGAGAAAATATCTTTGTAAACGGCACGATTATCGGAATGAGCATCAAAGAAATCAAAAATAAACTCGACGACATTATTGCCTTTTCCGAGCTAGGGCAGTTCATTGACACCCCTGTAAAGAAATACTCCTCTGGTATGCATCTAAAACTCGGTATGGCGGTAGCTGTCCACAGCGGAGCAGATATACTGCTCGTTGACGAAATTCTTTCCGTTGGGGACGAATCATTTCGAAAGAAATGTATTGATGCTCTTCATGACCTTCTTCAACAGGGAAAGACAATTATACTAGTTTCTCACGATAAGTTTTTGCTCGAACAACTAGCACACCGCATTGCTTATATAGACCGCGGTAAGATAGTAAAAGAACAAGAAATAAAGGGGTTTGATTATGATAGACGATCGAATCTGTGCGGTAGTCCCTACATATAACCGAAAAGAACTTCTTACGAACTGCCTGAAATCCATACTAAACGGCACAGTATCCCCTAAAACCATCATTGTGGTTGACAACGCTTCCACCGACGGCACAAAGGAACATATAGAATCCCTATTTTCTCAGGAGATAGAACAGGGAAGGATTGTTTATGTCAGGCTTGAGGAAAACATGGGAGGCGCTGGTGGATTTGCTGCGGGGTTAAAAAAAGGCATGGAAATGGATGTGGACTATTTTTGGTTGATGGACGACGATTCGGAACCAACTGAAGATGCGCTACTGGAACTTATAAAAAGAGCAGATCCGGAAACATGTCTTGTTCCTTTGATAACAACAGATAGAAATAAAGGGGAACTGTTTCCGTTAGGAATCAGGATTAACAATGAGTTTAGAATCTTCCATCAACTTATTACTGATATCCCTACCAACTGCGTCCTGGAAGCCCCCGCCGCACCATTTATAGGAATTTTAATTCCTAAAAAAGTTGTTAAAACGATCGGCTTCCCAAGAACAGACTATTTTATTTGGTGTGATGATATAGAATATTTTTATCGCATATGAGAAAATGGATTTAAGGCTATATATGTCCGCGAGAGCACTATGTTCCATCCTATTCCAAAAAAGATTGTCGTTGATTTTCTGTGGAGGAAAAACATTGTTTTAGTAGATGCTCCTGATTGGAAACAGTATTATGGACTTAGGAACTGGATTCATTGTGTCTCAAGACGTAAGGAATGGATAAACACAATCGGAACCATTGTTCGTTTTTTTCTAGTCTGGAAAGAACGAGGAGCAAAATTGAACACCCTTCATTTCTATTTGAAAGGACTTTGGCACGGACTTACGGGAAAACTTGGAAGGAATGATAAAATAATGCCAGGAAATTAAATAAGCAAGGAGACGGCAAAATTGATAGACTATCGAGTCTGTGCGGTAGTTCCCACATATAACCGAAAAGAACTTCTTACGAAATGTATAAAATCCATATTAAGCGGCACAGTATCTCCAAAGAACATTATTGTGGTTGATAATGCATCCACTGACGGAACGAAAGAACATATTGAATCTCTATTTTCTCAGGAAATAGAACAGGGAAAAATTATTTATGTCAGGCTTGAGGAAAACATGGGAGGCGCTGGTGGATTTGCTGCGGGGTTAAAAAAAGGGATGGAAATGGATGTGGACTATTTCTGGCTAATGGATGACGACGCTGAACCAACTAAAAACGCTTTGTCTGAACTTATAAAAAGAGCAGCCCTCCGATTATGCCTTGTTTCCTTGCCAACAGATAAAAATAAACAGGAGTTGTCCTGGGGAGTGGGAATCAGGATCAAAAACAAAATTAAGACTTTTGTATTTCTTTCTGATATTCCTACCAACTGTGTTCTGGAAGCACCTTTTGCTCCACTTATAGGGATGTTTATCCCTAAATCCATTGTTTATGCTATTGGTTTTCCAAGAGAGGACTATTTCATTTGGGGCGATGATGTGGAGTATATTCATCGCATGTGGGAAAACGGATACAAGGTTATGTATGTTCGAGAAAGCATTATATTTCATCCTGTTCAGAAGAAGATCATTACTAATTTTCTTTGGAAGAAAAATATTGTTTTGATAGACGCTCCGGATTGGAAGCAGTACTACGGACTTAGAAACCATGTTCACTTGCTTTCTAGACGCGGGAAATGGTTAGACACTATTGGAAGAATCGTTTATTTTCTTCTTATTTGGAAAGCAAGGGGTGGAAAATTGAATACCCTACATTTCTACTTGAAAGGCATATGGCATGGCTTTACGGGAAAACTTGGTAGAAATGACAAAATAATGCCAGGAAATTAAACAAAGGAATAGCAACATGTTAAAGGTTCTTCACACAGGCTGGTGGACTATAGAATATAGAAAAGCAGGTGGATCCATCATACATGTAGAAACATTGATGGAATATCTTCATAAACATGGATGCGACAATGCTTATTTTTGTGGTGGAAGATACAACCCTCTGACCAAATCGGTATATATAAAAAGATGGCAAAAATCCTACACCAGAATATACGAAGTGGTTAACTCACCAAACGTTGTGGGTTCATACGAATCCACACCTTTTCATATTCAGTGCGAGCCTATTGAAAAACTATTTATAAAAGTGCTTGAAACTGAAAGACCCGATGTCATACATTTCCACGAACTCGAATCTCTTACCGGATCTCTTCTTACTATAGCAAGACTTAAGCGAATTCCTATTGTAGTTGGCGTTCACAACTACTGGTATCTATGCAATCAAAGAGATATGATGGATATAAATCAAAAAGTCTGTGACAATTTTCAAGATGGAGAAAAATGTCGTTCATGTATAATTATTACAACCAATCACAGATTTGGATACATTTATGGATTTTATGGAGGCTACTTCAGAAATACAACTTTCGGAAGATTTCTCGACCCTCTTGCTATTAAAATGGTCAGCCTGTTGAATAAATGGCATTATCCATTACTTAATACCGTTAAACTTAAAACACTACCAGCTTCCCTGTTTCTCGAGAGACGCCGGTTTTTTGTAAATGAACTGAACATGGCTCAAGCAATAATATTCCCAAGTGAAAGGGTTAAAAAAATCTACAACAAATATGATGTGACAGATAAAAATTCAAAAGTAATGCATCCTATCAGCATAAATTTCTTACGTATAAAACCTAAAAACCCTCAATTCCATCCAAAACCTAACAAAATAGTCTTTGGATACCTGGGAAGCATATTAAGAACAAAGGGAGTTCATTTAATCATTGAAGCCGCAAAAATACTAAAGAAATACCAGGATAGCTTCACTGTGTTTATTTTCGGCGGAGGAGATGAAACTTACACATCACAGTTGAAAGAAAGCACTTCCGGCACCAATGTTGAATTTAAGGGAAGATACAGTCCAACCGACATTCAAAAAGTGCTTTCTTCTATAGATATTGCCATAGTACCTTCAATATGGGAAGATTGCGCACCCATCGTAGTAAACGAGCTAAGACTCTCGAAAACTCCAATTATTGCAAGCCGTATTGGAGGCATTGCCGAGGCGGTGGAACATGGAGTAAATGGATTCCTGTTTGAACCTGGGAACGTGGAAGAACTCGCAAGATACATGAAATATTTCATCGAAAATCCACAGGAAATTCCCAGATTCATGGAAGCAACCAACTGGTCATTCGACATGGACAAATATGCTGAAGAAACCATTGAAATATACAAAGTGGTAACAACAAACCTTAGAGGTTAGCCCAGCAAAACTAGGTTATGTTATGATTCTGCAATACAGGTAAATATACAAGTCAATTCTACAAATTTTACCATAAAATATATAGTTTAGAAATCAGAATGAATTACTTATAGAAGCTATAATAATTTCGCTAAACAATAGGAGAAGTTAAACGAAAATGTTGCTGAAATCGATCATCAATCCTGAAGCCACTAAATCTTTTGTTCAAGATTTTATACTAGGTTCTATGAAATTAAGATTGAATCCAGTTATATTAACGAAGTATCTTTTTGAATTAAAGCTTAATGAAGAATTTTATAAACAGATTAACGAAAGCATAGAAAAAGCGAGAAAAGATTTCCCAGATCCTCGATTAGGGGGTTGGATGTTCGAGTACCATGGACATATTTTATATACACTTGTAAGATTATTAAAACCTGAAGTTGTTATCGAAACAGGCGTTGGACCTGGGGGTACCAGCGCTTTAGTTTTGCTCGCCCTCAATGCTAATAAAAAGGGACGATTGTTATCTATAGACTTACCAGGAGCAGACTTAGAGATTTATCTAAAAATTGGTAAAGCATATCATATCCACATACCACCCGGATACCAAGTTGGATGGCTTGTCCCTTCATATTTAAGAAATAGGTGGCATTTACAATTTGGAGATAGCAAAGAGCTTCTACCTGAATTGTTGAATAAGATTGGAGCCATAGATATGTTTTTACACGACAGCCTTCACACAGACGAGCATGTGATGTTTGAACTTTCTACGGTTTTTCCATATGTGAAAAAAGGAGGTTTGATATTAGCAGACGATGTCAACGAATATTGGACCCTAGCGTTTACAAAATTCTGCAAAGAAAAAGGAATTAAATATACAGTTTTTGGAAATAGACTAGGGGTAGCTAGAAAATAAAGAATCAATTTAGGGCTTTAAAAAATACCCATCATAAACAGGTAGGGGCATAGCATGCACCTACCTGTCTAAATAAAGAAGAGTTTTCAAAACACCCTCCCCTCATCATTGACGATCTCGCTTTATTTCGGTAAAGTGCGCCTGCCACGGCTGGGCTTAATAGTGAGGCAAGCAGCTACGGTTCTGCAGTGGGGATGTTGTGGGTTTACGCCCTAAAATTCATAAAAAAACAGCAAAAGCAATAAAAGCAACCTACAAGGGAGGATTGAGTATGGCAAAACATAAAAAACTAGAAAGAAGGCGGGAAATCGAACGGCGAAGAAAAAGACGTGAAAAGCGCCTTAAAGCACGGGCTAAGGCTCTTCGCGAACAAATCGAACAATTGAAAGCCCAGAAAAAGCAAGCCCAGAAGTAAACAAAAAACTATTTAAGCGCACAGGGGTGATTTGGCTAAATCGTCCCCTGCGCAAAATTCACAACCAGATCCTGGGTTAACTTTTTAAAATCAGCTAAAGCGAGGGATCAATGAGCATTAAATCCGGTTCGATGCAGCTTACATTCTTTTTCGTTCCCGATCCTGTTACGGAAGATTTCTGGGGATTTGTGGCAGAACATATCTCAAAGGGAACCTTTACACCCTGCACTCCCGAAAACATTTCTTCATCAGGTTTCGTCTCATGGGAAGATCTTTTCGATACATCCTTTTCTGACGGTTACCAAAAGGCAAATTACCTTGCTTTTCAATTTCGCCTCGATCAGAAAAAAGTCCCTCCCATGATTATCAAACAGCGGCTTCAAGAAGCCCTGCTTGCTTATAAAAAAGAAAAGGGACACCTTCCTTCAAAAAAGGTCCGCACCGCTCTCAAAGAAGCCGTCGAGGAGGAACTCATAAAGGCGGCTCTCCCCTGCCCTTCAGGCTTTGAAGTGGTGTGGGATACGGCTACTAAACGTCTTATTCTCGGCACGACAAGTAGCAAGTTTATAGAAGCCTTCCTTGAACATTTTGAACGTGTCTTTCGGCTCCACCCGGTCCCTCTCTATCATCTCCAGCTAGCACTTCACATGGAAGAATTGCCGAACAGCTTGAAGGACAAGTTATCACAGTTAATCTCTCCATCTTCTCATCGAGCCTTTGAAGAGGGACGATTTCTCGGCTATGAGTTTCTCACCTGGTTGTGGTTCAAGACCGATACGGCAGAGCGCGGTTCCAATATATACCTGGGGGACAGGATAGTTTTGAGCCGCCCGGATGACGGGCGTGAACGCATTATATGCACAACTCAAAGCCACAACCTGAAGGAAGCTCACACAGCCCTTCTGGAAGGCAAAATGCTGGAAGAGGCTCAATGGATCCTTCAAAAAGGCGACGATGAGTATTATTTCACTCTGGATGTTTCTCTCTGGACTATGAAAAATGTTAAAACTCCATCCCAGCCATCCCGTTCCAGAGACGAAGATCCAGAAGGACGATTCCTGGAACGTATGTTTTTTATAGAAGAAATCCGACACACCGTCGAATCTCTCTATCGAGAATTCCTCACAGTTCGTTTTGAAAGCAAATGGCACGACGATGTCATTCCGGCTATGGAAGAATGGAAGCGAGAAAGAATATCCCCGAAAGCCGCCACATCTTAAAAGCTTAAGAATCCTTACGGGACAGAAAAAATTCGGACCTGGATCAACAGGAAGAAAAAAATTTTTTGCGTCCTTCGGATTCGGCAAGCAAGAAAAAACTAGACTATAAAAAAGGTTTTTCCTATCTTGGAAATGGTTAAACAGGCTCTTTGGATTTTTAACCCCCTTAGAACCTTCCAGGGGATAGGAAAAATTAGAGCATATTGCAGGGAATGCAACCCATGGAACGCGTAAGAAAATCAATTATTGCAGGCACATGGTATCCAGGACATCCCGAAACATTGAAAAAAGAAATAAGAAGATACCTGGATAGAGCTTCTGTCGAAGTGCCAAAGGGCGTTCTCAAAGGACTGATAGTTCCTCATGCCGGTTATATCTATTCAGGATGGGTCGCTGCTTATGCCTACAAGCTCTTAGAAACAAGCCCACGTCGGCGAATTGTTATTGTAGCACCAAGTCATCATGCCTACTTTCAGGGAGCCAGCGTATATACACCCGGAGGATATGAAACACCGCTTGGTGTCGTGCCGCTCGATCGAGAAATAGCGGAAGAACTTTTGAAAACTTCCCCTATAATAAAGGACCTTCCCGAAGCTCATGCAAGGGAACACTCTCTGGAAATCCAGCTTCCTTTCCTTCAGGTTATACTGGAAAATAACTTTCTTCTTACTCCAATCGTGATGGGAATTCAGACATATGAAACCGCTGAGGTTCTCGGGAAAGCTCTCGCTAAGGTCCTGAAAAACAAGGATGATGTGCTCCTTATAGCCAGCACAGATCTTTCACATTATCACTCAGAAAAAGAAGCTCACGAGCTGGACAGGAGAATTGCAGACCGTATCACTTCCTTTGATCCTGCGGGGCTTTTTGAAGACATCAAAAAAGGGCTGGGGGAAGCCTGCGGCGCAGGTCCTATGGTGACTGTAATGATTGCCTGTAAAGAGCTTGGAGCAACAAAATCCATGGTCTTGAAATATGCTACCTCTGCAGATGTAACGGGCGACAGATCGGCAGTAGTTGGATATCTAGCCGCCGCCTTTGTTGACAACCCCGGTCATGGGAAAAAGGTCGGAGTGGACCTAGGACTTTCTGAAGATGAAAAGCGAATTCTTAAGGAACTTGCGTACAACACTATAAAGGCAAAACTTGAAGGGAAGAGCCTTCCGAGCATCACAAGACCTGGTGGTAAACTTGCTGAAAAGCGAGGTGCCTTTGTAACAATTCATAAGAACAAGCAACTGAGAGGTTGCATCGGCTACGTAGAGGGACATCGTCCTCTGTGGGAAACCGTTAGAGACATGGCGATTCAGGCTGCATTCCACGATCCGCGCTTTCCACCGCTAAATGCCGAAGAGTTTCCGTTTATCGACATCGAGATATCCGTGCTTACTCCGCTTGAACCTCTTAAGGACATATCGGACATAGAGATCGGAAAACACGGGCTTGTTGTGAGAAAGAGTTTTTACAGTGGATTGTTACTGCCTCAGGTTGCCGCTGAATACGGATGGAGTCGGGAAACCTTTCTGGAATGGACATGTCGAAAGGCGGGGCTTCCTCCCGATGCCTGGAAGTCAAACGATGTGCAAATTTACGTATTCTCGGCAGATGTATTCTAAACACGGAATGCTCGACCTTAGGAGCAAAGCCGGTATATGATTTAAGTGTGAGCTGTGGTTGACGGATGTAACTATCACTTATTAAGAAGATGATTACCCAGGAGCTTTACAATCCCAACATGGATGAAGGAGGCTACATGGCATGACCCAGGAAAAAAAGATTATAGAAAAATTTTCGGACCTTTTTAATGCCGAGGAACGCAAGGAGCTTTTCAGGAAATATCTCTACTTCTTGGGATGGCTTGAACTGCTTATTTTTGTTGGATGCTGGATCTATCAACTCGGTTCGGAAACTGTTGATAGAACCGGTGCCGCGGCTGATATTCCCTTTCCGTGGCGAGCCTACTTCACGATAGCTTTTCTTTCGCCGATTCTTATTACTTTCATTATCGGGGTTATCATCGCCGCTTTCAACCGATACATGATTGATAGAGAGCCAGATCAAAACGCTGCCGATACACATAATAACGCACAGACGGAAATTGCTACAAAACACCCGAGACTTACCAGGATGGTCAAACAGCTTCAACATGTCCCGTTCCTGGGGCTTTTGCTTCTACTGGGACTTGGAGTTGTGGCGCTTTATAACCTCGATACAATCCTTACCGTCATCGGAACTATCGGCGAAAAAACCGTAAAAATAAGTCTGATCTTCATAGTGGGAATACTTGCACTTATCTCTATCTTTGCCATGACTCTGATTATACTGAACTACAAACTGCGGAAAAAATCCATGGAATACCGCTTCAGAAGTGAGATGGCTGAACGCTTTGGATTGATCATCCTGGAAGACAACACCGTTCTGAACCATGAAGGAAAGCTTCTCGTGCAGGGCAAAAAGTGGAAGAAAGCCATACCTGACATTGCGGCAAGTCAAAATAAAAAATCCGGAAAAGAAACTACCAGGGACGCAACCAGAGCTATTGCGCCGCTACATCCCGGGGGAAGTTCTTCACCAGTTAGTGCCACAGAATAAACTGCGCGGGGGCGACAGGTAAGAGTCGCCCCTGTATTGAATTCACAGCAGAGTCGGGGCGTGGGAACACGCTCCCGCTTATCGCCCAAATGAACAACCAGAACCAGCATCAAAAAAGCCTTCATCCCGCCGAAAGCGAGGTTTATCGTTTCATAAGATTTTACCGGCTCATATCCCCGGGGGAACATATTTTGCTTGGAGTCTCCGGTGGACCTGACTCTATAGCAATGGCTTACATTCTGTTAAGACTTAAAAGGCTACTTGAAGTTTCCAGATATTCCGTCATTCATGTCAACCACGGTATCAGACCCGAATCCGATTCGGAAGAGGAATTTGTTGTCCAGACTATGAAAAAGGCAGGGATTGAAGATGTTTTGACTGAAAGAGTTGATGTCTTTTCCACCTGTCGCCGCATGGGAGTATCTCTGGAGATGGGCGCAAGGCTCTGCCGTCACGAAGCCTTCGAACGGGCGAGAAAACGGCTTCAGGCTCACAGCATCGCTCTTGCTCACCACGGTGACGATCAGGCTGAAGAACTTTTATTAAGACTTTTTCGGGGCACGGGTTTTGAGGGGCTTGAAGGAATGCGTCCCCTGGAAAAGGATAGAAACATTATTAGACCCCTTCTGTGCCTTTCTCGAAAAGAAATCCTTGAATACTTAAGAGAGCGGGAACTCACTTTCGTTGAAGACTCTTCCAACTCAAGCCCATGCTTTCAAAGAAACAGAGTTCGCATGGAACTTATTCCGCTAGCAGAAGATATTTTCAAACGACCTATAACTAAAATCCTTAATCGCTTCACTGACCTGGCATCTCAGGAAAACGATTACTGGGAACGAGAGATAAACAGGATTTTACCGGAGATCTGTCTTGAGGAGCAGGAAGGGAAAATAGTTATTCGTGCCGACAGGTTTACTCTACTTCACACTGCCCTTCAGCGCCGTTTTATAAGGTATATTTTTCAGCGTTTAAGATCTACCTGTTACGGGATTAGCTACGCTAACATCGAAGCCGTAAGAAAACTCATTGTTGAAAGCCAATCTGGTAAAGAACTCCACATTAAAGAGATTGCTTTAATCAGGAAGGGATCACATATTACATTTGAAAAATGTTCAATGAAAAATAAAAGAGGGACACGGCAATGCCATGCCCCTTAAATTTCTGTCCAGATTATAAAGAATATGAAAAGAGAGATGGCGCGGGCGAAGGCGAACCTGTATAGCGAATAAAAATCGCTACTTAACCACCTTCTTGAGATCGTTTCCGGGTTTAAATTTGACTACTTTGCAGGCTTGAATTGTGATCTTTTCGCCGGTTTTGGGATTTCTTCCCTCTCTTGCGGCACGTTCAGCAACACTGAAAGTGCCAAACCCAACGAGAGCAATCTTGTCTCCCTTGGACAAGGCTTCCTGAACGGAATCCATAAAAGCCTTAAGTGCCTTCTCCGCAGCAGCCTTGCTAATACCTGCCTTTTCCGCCATCTTGCCTACAAGTTCAGTCTTCGTCATCGCTTTCCTCCTAAAACTTTAGTGATTATAAATAGATAGCCCCGACCACGCTTTACGCCTTAATTATACATACGATCACTGCCAACGCAAGATAAAACTTGCCTTCGCAAGCAATATTTTACCAGAAATTTATCATTCAACAGATCGCAATCCCGCAATAATAAATTCTCTATTACCTTTTTGCCCTCTTATTGGGGACTCAACCACGCCCTCAACATTGAATCCAAAAGACTTCACGAAATCAGAAATGATATCACACACTTCCTGGTGAACTTTTTCGTCCCTTACTATGCCTCCCTTTCCTACCTTATCACGCCCCGCTTCAAACTGAGGTTTTATCAAAGCTATAAGCCAGGAGTTATTATCAAGGAAGGGTATAATTGCCGGAATTACGAGCCTGAGCGATATAAAAGATGTATCAATGGTTACGAGTTCAATCGGTTCAGGCACAAGTTCCTTTGGAAGATAGCGAATATTTTGTCTTTCCAGAACAACCACCCTTGGATCCTGGCGTAGCTTCCATGCAAGCTGACCATAACCTACATCAACGGCATATACTCGCTTTGCTCCTTTCTGGAGAAGACAGTCGGTAAAACCACCCGTTGATGCCCCCACGTCCATACAGACCTTGCCCGTTACGGGAATTTGAAATGTTTCTATAGCGTGAGAAAGCTTTATGCCTCCCCGGCTGACATAGGGCAGAAAATCTTTACGAACTTCTATTACGCTGTCTGGCTTAACTTCTTTACCGGCTTTTGTGCACAGAACCCCATCAACATAAACCACTCCCTCTAGGATCATAGCTTGAGCTCGACTTCGGCTTTCAGCAAGACCCCTTTCAACCATCACTTTATCCAACCGCTCTGAGAACCGAGCCATGAGTGCCTATACCACGGACAAGACTTTCTGCAGCCTGAGCTATACTTTCTGCGTCAATTCCAACAAGGCGCCTTAATTGAGCCTGACTGCCATGAGGGATAAATCTATCAGGAAGTCCCAATCGTTTAATTCGAGCCGGGAAAAATCCCTGTTCTTCAAACATTTCCAGCACGGCACTGCCGAATCCACCCTGGAGGGCATTTTCCTCAACCGTTACCACCACACCGGTTTTTTTTGCCCATTCCATCAAAAGATCCACATCCAGGGGTTTAACAAAGCGAGCGTTGATAACCGCGGCGCTAATTCCCTTCTCTTCAATCATTTCAGCCGCTTTGAGAGCAGGATAAACCGTAGCACCTATTGCAAACAATACCATGTCAGAACCTTCCCGAAGCAATTCTCCTTTGCCTATTTCTAATGTCCGATATTCTTCATCCATTGGAACACCAACTCCACTTCCTCTTGGATAACGAAGAGCAATAGGTCCTTCATGTTTTATCGCTGTAGCAAGCATGTGTTGAAGTTCGTTTTCATCCTTGGGAGCCATGAGAACCATTCCAGGAATGTGACGGAGATAGGAGAGATCAAAGGCTCCATGATGAGTAGGACCATCTTCCCCAACCAGTCCACCCCGATCCATCGCAAAAACTACGGGAAGCTTTTGCAATGCTACGTCGTGAATAACCTGATCAAAGGCTCTCTGTAAGAATGTGGAATAGATCGCAACCACAGGTCTAAAGCCTTCCACTGCAAGTCCTGCGGCGAAGGTTACTGCATGCTGTTCCGCTATCCCCACATCAAAAAACCGATCGGGGTAGAGTTCTGCAAATAGGTCAAGTCCGGTTCCCTCCCGCATCGCCGCTGTAATAGCAACAATTCTGGGATCCTTTTCGGCAAGCTTCACGATGGTCTTACCAAATACAGAAGTATAGGATGGAGCACAGGAACCAGAGGGGCAGCTTTCGCCAGTTTCAACCTTAAAAGGTCCAACGCCGTGAAAATGGGTCGGGTTAGACTCGGCAGGTCTATATCCCCTTCCCTTCTGGGTAAGCACATGCACGAGAACGGGACCAGAAACCTCCTTGGCGCTTTGAAGGGCTTCAATGAGAAGGTCAATCCGATGTCCCTTTATGGGTCCTATGTAATGAAACTTCAGTGCCTGGAAAAGAAGTCCGGGAGTAAAGAAAGCGATCAGAGAATCTTCGCTCTTTTTCAAAAGCTGAATTATATTGGGTCCCACACCGGGTATAGCTTTCATCATTTGTTCAACATTCTTCTTGAGCTGCACCGCCATACGGCTTGAAAGCTTTCTGCTGAGGAAGGAAGAAAGAGCACCCACGTTAGGAGAAATGGACATTTCGTTGTCGTTTAAGATTACGATAAGATCTTTACCGAGATCACCCGCATGGTTCAAGGCTTCAAAAGCCATACCGCCGGTCATACTGCCATCGCCTATTACGGCGATCACTCTACGTTTACAGCCCTTGATAGATTTAGCAACGCTTATACCTAGTGCCGACGAAATGGATGTGCTGGAATGACCCGTTCCGAAGGCATCATGAGGGCTTTCTTCTCTCTTGGGAAAACCGGAAATTCCGCCGTAAGTTCGAATTGTTGGGAAAAGGTCTTTTCTATCCGTAAGAATCTTATGAGTATAACTCTGGTGCCCTACATCCCACACTATGCGATCTTCCGGAGACTTAAAAATATAGTGAACAGCGATAGAAAGTTCTACAACTCCCAAATTAGGTGCAAGATGTCCTCCGTTTTTAGACACAACATCTATAATGTAATTCCTTATTTCATCAGCAAGCGCCTGAAGTTCTATAAGGGACAGTTTTTTCAAATCCTCAGGGCCATTGACTCTATCCAGTATTTTTCCTCTCTCCAATGCCGTCCTCCATTATAATACATTCAGGAATTGGGGATCAGGAGCTGGGAAAAGTAACTCAATGCTTCATACTTTATCCCCATTCCCGATTTCGTAAGGGTGCATGCTTGCATCCCTGGTAAATGCAAGTTCCAGGTTTATTCTTACTTATTTCGATTTAAAACATAAAAAGCGATAGCCCTCAGTGGATCTGCTTTGGCATTATATCCAGAAATAGCAGACAGAGCTTGCTCCACGTGTTCCCTGGCAATTCTGCGGCTTTCTTCAACCCCAATTAAAAACGGGTAAGTTCGCTTTCCTTTACGATCATCGGATCCAGGAGTTTTTCCCATTTCATCAAAGCTACCTGTGACATCCAGCAAATCGTCGGTAATTTGAAAAGCCAGCCCCAGATGACGTCCGTAACGGCTCATTTTATCAAGATCTGTCTCTGAAGCCCCAGCAAGAATAGCTCCAGCCTGGACTGAAGCCGTAATAAGTGCACCCGTTTTCTTCACGTGCATGTATTCAACCGTTGCCATATCAACTTCCTGCCCTTCACAGGCAAGATCAATCATTTGTCCACCGATCATGCCTTTAAAGCCGGAAGCCATAGCAATAAGATGTATTACCCGCATCAAAGCCCTGGAAGAATCCTGCAAACCGTGCTCCGCCATCAATTCAAAGGCGTATGTCAACAAAAGATCCCCTGCGAGTATAGCCACCGCTTCTCCAAAAACTTTATGGTTGGTTGGCTTTCCTCGCCTAAAATCGTCGTTATCCATTGCGGGAAGATCATCATGTATCAGGGAATAGGTGTGGATCATTTCAAGTGCGCAGGCGACCGGTAAAAGAGCCTTTGAAGATCCACCGCAGGCATCGTGAGCCGCTATGCAGAGGATAGGCCGGAGTCGTTTCCCACCCGCAAACAGGCTATATCTAGCCGCTTCCACCACTCGCCCTTCCATCCCACTAATCGGGGGGAGATAATTATCAAGCGCTCTATCTATAATCTCTCGCTTTTCTGCCACATAGGCTTTAAGATCAAAGTCCATCACTATCTTACTTACTCCCCCTCTTCTTCAAAAGGTTCTATCCTTAAGCTCCGGCTTCTATCCTCTCGAAGAATTTTCTGAACTTTTGCCTGAACTTCGTCAAGCTTTTTCTGACACCATTCGATAAGTTCCATCCCTTCTGCAAAAACTTTTATAGCTTCTTCCAGAGGGAGGTTTCCATCTTCGAGTTGACGAACAATACTTTCAATCTTTCCCATCGCCTCTTCAATGGTAATTTCTTTTTTTCTTTTTTCTGCCGCCATAGCTTATCCTTTGGTTTTTTCTGTCTATTCATAAAGAACAAATAAGCTGTCATGGGGTTTTTACACCGAATAGGGATATAAACGGGAATGCGCGTATCTACTCCTTAGAGCCGTGAGCCCTCACTTCACAGAAAAGCATTCCCTCAGCCACCATTATTTTGAGCATCTCTCCTACCGGTGCATCATCCGCCTTTTTCACAATTTTCCCGTCGGATAATCTGGTCACGATGGCATAACCACGGTCAAGCACTTTATAGGGACTCAACGCATCCATTGCCAGCAGGTGCCTGCGATGCTTTTCTTCATATTCTCTCAAAACATCACATACAGCCTTCAAAAGAAAACTTTTTTGATGCTCGAGTTGCTGCCTCATGAGCGGAACATCCCGTATCAGCTTAACAGAAGCAAGGCGACTGTGAAGAACACTGATATGACCAAGGGTGGATGCTATTCTGTAATCCATTGTGGTTATTATTCGATCTCGCCAGCTTCTCAGCCTGTCTATACGTTCTTCCACTATCCGTTCAGGACTTTTCAGACGCTCCCTGAGGAAATCCAATGTTTGCTGGGAACGAAACATTAGATCCGTAATCGCCTTTTTAAGACAGGAAACGTAAGTTTCCAGATTTCGTTTGACGCTTTCCTGCTGATCCACCACCCATTTTGCCGCTGCGGTGGGAGTTGGGGCTCTATAATCTGCAGCATAGTCCGATAAAGTTACATCT
The DNA here is from genome assembly GCA_037482015.1 of Thermodesulforhabdaceae bacterium. NCBI lineage: Bacteria > Pseudomonadati > Thermodesulfobacteriota > Syntrophobacteria > Syntrophobacterales > Thermodesulforhabdaceae > Thermodesulforhabdaceae bacterium. Next base: position 154,070 of record JBBFKT010000005.1, on the reverse strand, counting down.
ATCTCGTGCCCAACTGCTGATATTGTGGGAATTTTTGATCCCGCTATGGCTCTTACTACTTCTTCCTCATTAAAAGCCCAGAGATCTTCTATACTTCCTCCACCTCGCCCGATTATAGCAACATCCCACTGGTTCTGACTTTGCAAAGCATTAGCCATACGGATTGCTTCCACTATCTCTTCCGGTGCCTTATCTCCCTGAACCTGAACGGGAATTATGGTAATTTCGGTTGGAAAAGGCGCATGACGCAGCACAGCCAGAATATCCCGTATAGCTGCTCCTGTTGCGGAGGTAATTACCAGCACTTTCTGAGGGCAAACAGGGAGAGCTTTTTTCTTGGCTGGGTCAAAAAGCCCCTCGGCAGCAAGTTTCTTGCGGAGCTGTTCAAAGAGCATCTTCAGAGCCCCGATGCCTCGAGGCTCCATATACTCAACAATCATCTGGTATTCACCCCGGGGTTCATAGACGCTGATACGCCCGAAGCAGAGCACTTCAAGACCATCTACGGGTTTAAACCGAAGAGCCAGACGGCTACCTCGAAAACAGACCGCTCTAATCTGAGCATCACTGTCTTTAAGAGAAAAATACAGGTGCCCTGACGATGGTTCCCTCAGGTTGGAAATTTCTCCCACAACCCAGCATACGGCAAATTCCCCTTCCAGCAGGCGCTTAATCTGCCTTGTTAATTCACTGACCGTGAGAAACTGTTTATCTTCCCCGGGATCTGTGTATGGAAGCATTTCCTATCCTCTGTTTCGTGATTTTACATCAACCTTGGGTCCATGGCGTTCCGGAGCCCTTCTCCAATTATGTTGTAAGCGGTTATAGTTAAAAATATCGCCGCTCCTGGAAAGACCGTAAGCCACCATGCAAATTCGACGTAATCGCGACTCTGGCTTAGAATATCCCCCCAGCTAGGTGTTGGTGGAGGCACACCAAACCCGAGAAAACTCAAACCTGACTCGGTTAATATAGCACCAGCTACGCCGAAAACCACAGCCACAAGCACCGGTGCCATAGCATTGGGAAGCATGTGAACAAAGATAATCCTTGCGGGACTTGCTCCTAAAGCCTTCAGAGCAAGCACAAAATCCATCGCTTTCAACTTAAGAAATTCCGCTCTCACAAAGCGAGCAATCCCTGTCCAACCCGTAAGCCCAATCACAACCATGATGTTGTAGATACTCGGGGGAAGAAAGGCGATAATAGCAATGATGAGAAAGAAAGTGGGTATGGTTAAAAGAATCTCTATAAGCCGGTTGATACAGGCATCAACCCACCTTCCAAAGTAACCAGCAAGTCCTCCCAGCACTATCCCGATAATTGTAGCAATCCCCACAGCCACAACGCCCACAGAGAGGGAAACTCTAGCCCCATAGATCATGCGGCTTAAGACGTCCCGCCCTCTATCATCCGTCCCAAACCAGTGTTTGCTGCTGGGGGGAGAAAGAATTTCCATAAGATCGTGCTCCGTGGGGGAATAAGGAACGATGGGCCATATAACCCAACCCGATTTATCCCTCTGGAAAGGAGAAAGCCCTTTATTTTTGCGTAACCTTCGCCAATCCTCATAGGTTGAAGACTGAGGATTCCCACTGTTTTTTGAAGTAAAGACCGGAAAAGACAGAGATCCGTTCAAATAAGCCACTAATGGTCTATCGTTGGCAAGAAGGGGCGCAAAAATAGCTACGATCCAGAAAAAGATAGCCACGACCAGACCAACCATAGCAATGCGATTGCGGCGAAACCGCAACCATACTGTTCCCCAATAGGATCGCCGAACCGATGTCATGCCTCTATTTCCCTTGTCAAAATCACTGAAGCTTTATTCTCGGATCAAAGACTGCGTATAAAATATCCGAAAGTATAAGCCCAACAAGAGTAAGAAGTGCCGATATGGTCGTAAGAGCCATTATAACGGGATAGTCTCGAGAAAGAACCGCTTCAAAGCCGAGTTGCCCCATGCCAGGAATAGAGAAGATGCTTTCAATTATGACACTTCCACCAAAAAGAGACGGAAGCAAATAAGCCAGGAGAGTAATAAGGGGAAGAAGAGCATTCCTTAAGGCGTGCTTCATAATGACAATTCTCTCTTCAAGTCCTTTTGCTCTTGCAGTTCGTATGTAGTCTTCCCGAATCACTTCCAGAAGCTCAGCCTTCATAAGCCGTGAAAGGTATGCCCATCCCCCATAGCTAAGACAAAAGACAGGCAACACCAGATGCCATATCCGGTCGGCAAGCCATTTAAGGAAAGGATACTGCTCTGCTCCTAAAGAAGAAATGCCATACACAGGGAAGATATCCCAGTATTCTCCACCACCAAAGAGCATAATAAGCATCACAGCAACCCAGAAGCTCGGGAGAGAATACAAAATAAAGAACCCGATAGTTAAAATCCTATCCCAGAAAGTTTCCGACTTGACTGCGGAATATACTCCAGCGGGAATAGCTATTACATAAACCAGCAGAATGGATAAAATGTTAAGCTGAAGAGTAACGGGAAGGCGCTCTTTGATTTTATCCCACACTTTGCGATGATCCTTGTAGGAATAACCAAAGTCGAAGGTTAGCACCCGTTTTACCCACATGAGATACTGAACGGGAACGGGCTTATCGAGTCCGTAAAGTTTCTTGGTTTCTTCTATTATCTGTTTTGTGGTGGCTGTATCGGCAAGCTGTCCCTCACCTTTCATCTGAAGCTTCATTAAGATTGGGTTTCCTGGAGCCAGTTGAATGATGATGAAAGTGATAAAGGTTATACCGATAAAAGTTGGAATCACCTGAAGGAACCGACGTATTATGTAAGCCTTCATGCCCCCCTCACCTCAACACGCCCTTTAAGGAAAGCCTTAACTTCGGGAATGGTTACTTCTCGCCTGTGAAAGATACCGGCTGCGAGAGCCGCCTCGACATCGGTTTTCAAAAAAACTTCCAGGAAATGCTCTGCACAGCCTGCTCCACTGGATGCGATAACAGGTATGGAAACGGCATTAGAAACAGCCTGCATAAGTTCAATGTCGAATCCCTTGTTAGTTCCGTCTCGATCTATACAGTTAAGTAGAATTTCACCAGCCCCCAGGCTCTCACAAACTTTTGCAAGAGTCACCGCATCAACATTTCTACCTTCTCGCCCGCCTTTTATTGTGCACTGATACCAGCAGTAGCGTTCACCGTTTGGCCCGGGGATTTCTGTAGGAATGACAACGTGTGGAACATCTTCGGGGCGGGACACATATACACGTCGCGGGTCAATTGAAATAACCACCGCCTGACTCCCATAAACTCGGGAAATCTGCTCGATGGAACTCTTCCCCGATGGCCCCCGCCTGAGCACATCTTCCACAATAAGCACAGCATCGCTTCCGATGGATACCTTGTCGGCTCCTGATCGAAAATACTCGGAAGCCACATCCAGAGCCGAATATTCTCGTCCCAGTCTGTCAACGTAATCTCTTATGCCACCACCTATTGTAAGGGGCACGAAAACGTGGCGTGATGTTTCCTTGAGCACTTCAAGCATGGGCATATCGAGAAGCGGGAAATCACGAAAGCCTGTTATGTTGAGAAAAGTAATCTCGTCGGCTCCTTCTTCGTAGTATCGGTGAGCAAGATCCACAGGGTTACCAAGATTTCTCACTTCCCTCTTTTCGGGATCTCTCACATCGTATTGATCACCTTTGGTAACAACAAGCTCCCCTTCGTCATTGGCTCTAACATCGAGGCAAGCGATGATACGTTTGGCAAGAACCGTTCGCTCTGGAATCCTTGACGGGAGACACGGCACCAACCGATCACCGTAAAGAAAATTTTCTAAGATTTTTAAGCCTATGGAACCGCTTTTTTCAGGATGAAACTGAGTTGCCACGAGATTGCCCCATTCTACTGCGCTAACGAATTCTTCTTCGCCGTAGTTCGTAGTGGTAAGAATAAGACCGGGATCTTGAGGATCCACGCAGTAGGAATGAACAAAGTAGAACTTTTCCAGTCCATTTAATCCATTGAAAATTCTGGAAGGCTTGCGAGCCTTAACGCCATTCCAGCCTATATGAGGTATTGAAAGAGATGTTCTTAGTCTTCGCACAATACCTTTGAATATTCCCAGGCCAGGCACTCCTGGGGATTCTTCGCTTTCTTCAAATAGAGCCTGCAAGCCAAGGCAGATACCCAGAAAGGGGCGTCCCGAAAGGATGTAGGCTCTAAGAGCTTCATCAAAGCCCTTACGTTGAAGCACTCGCATCATTTCCCCGAAGGATCCAACCCCGGGAAATACAAGCTTTTCTGCTTTGAGAATGTCCTCGGGTTTTTCAACAAAATGAACCGTTTCGCCCAGTTTGATTAGAGCATTAACAACGCTTCTGACGTTACCAGCTCCATAATCAAGAAAAGTTATCATCGCAAAAACCCTTTCTCAACTTAGTTCATCATAGTTGCTCTTGTAGTGACACATCGATACTGTGCCTTTCTCTTATAACACAATCGCATCCTCGCATATACAATCAATTAGCCTGTGTATTCGAACTCACCAGATATGTCATCCTACGCTTCTTGCAACATTGCACTAGGTTTTTGTCTTGATCATTTGCCAATCTTAGTGTAAGAGAAAAATACCTTTTCATTTCAAATCCAACGTGCGCCCGTAGCTCAGCTGGATAGAGTGCCGGACTACGAATCCGTAGGTCGCAGGTTCGAATCCTGCCGGGCGCACCATAAAATCAATAACTTAGCTTACGGCTAAAAAGGAAAATTTTTAGGCTTCCAATGTAGAAGCCCCAGTGCCACAGCCAATATCGGCAATCTTTAAGGTATGAACTAGCCTTCCGCTATGAAGTCTCAGTGGGACAACGATCAGGTTCATGGTTTTTGTTAACCACCAATTATTTCATTCAATCCATCAATAATCATGTCAAGTTCTTCAGGAGAAACTCTTGTAATTTTTCCCCTTATCCTTTTTATCGATAACGTTCGAATCTGGCTTATTTTAACCCAGGACCTTTTAGGTAACCTTGTCTTGGAGAGTTCAAAAGTTAAAGGAAATCCTGCTTTTTGTTCCTGGCTTGTTATTGCCATTGCTATAACAGTACCTGATCTTTCATTAAAAATGTCATGACTTAAAATAAGAACAGGGCGAAGACCGCCCTGCTCAGCGCCTATTACAGGATTTAAATCAGCCCAGCAAATATCTCCTCTCAATATCCTGGCCATTCATCTATCTCCACTGAAAATCCTTCTTCTGCCATATCCTGTTCAAAATCAGGATCAAGTTTAGCACATTCTCGTGACAATCGGGTCTTTTTTAATCTTTTGAGTTTATCGACTATGGCTTCTTGAATTGCCCTACTTCTATTTGGAAATAAATTAGATTTCACAAGCAAATCAATTTCTCTTAACAAATTATTATCAATTGTAATCGTAATTTTTGAAGTTGGCATTTTCATCACCTCCGGTATGACCATATATCATACCAGCCTTAGTCTCAATGAAAAATTTAAAGCTAACGTCGCTTTTTAGCCCCCGAATGTCTCGCGCCAGCCCGGATCAGCTCATTTCTACTCTTGCGAGGAGTGTGCAAGGGGGAAACTTCAGCAGTTCTGGCTGGGGAATTGGGGCTAAGCCGAACCACCGTCCATATTTATCTCTCATCGCCCCTGTCAAACGAACTCTGTATATCGTGGACTGTGTGAACTACCATCCACCCTTAGATGTGGATGCTTCGTGAGAAGTCTGGTTGAGAACCCTTATTCTCACCGGGCGGCTCACTCGCCCATTACTGGCTATCTCCCTCGCGGGAGACTCGCCAGATACCTTCGCCAGAATATTCACGGCTCCATTTATATCGGCATTCACTACAAAGCCGGGTAGAGAGCGCAGTTGCAGAGGTTTTTGGAGAAGCGGCACAGCGCCAGAAGCAGTCTGTATGTATGTTTGTCACACCGAAGATGATTCTTCTGCGTTCTGCGCATTCTCAACTCCCCAATTCCCAATTCCTAGTTCCTAATTCCCTCACATTTTGCCCCGCAATTCGAAGATGGAGTCTTCTTGCGGAGTTTTCGATAAAATCCTGTTGGATAGAAAAAGGCGGTTTTTAAAGTTCAGAATAAAGAGCGACCTACAGTAGGGTAAGAAAAGCCGCTGGAGAAATAGAAGGAGGTCCTATCTTTGAAGCCATCAAGAACAATGTCTGGAAAATTTCACTTATCCCTTGTCATTGGTATCTTTCCAGTATTTCCATGATGACTCCTGGTGGCGCAAAAACTTGAAGCCGTGAGATGTAAAAAGCTCAATACAGGCTGATACCACATCAGGGTCGTAGAGTTTTTCTTTGTTGCTGCAGATCTCATCAAGAGCCGCTTCCTCTCCAAGAGCGGGTCTGTATGGACGGTGGGTCATCATGGCCTCGACAACATCAGAAACAGCCAGAATTCTGGCTTCAAGCCTTATTTTGTCTCCTTTCAGTCCCTCAGGATAACCAGATCCATTCAGACGTTCGTGATGCTGATGAACAATCTCGTGAATGGGGAAAGTAAAGGGAATATTCTTTAGAATGTTGAAGGCTACTCGCGGATGGCGTTTCACAAGTTCAAATTCCACAGCATCCAGTTTTGTCGGTTTCATCAGAATTGCCGCTGGCACTGCTATTTTGCCAATATCGTGCAGCAGAGCACTCAGATAGACGGCATTCATTGTTTCCTCCGGAAGCCCAAGGATCTGGGCTATACTTCGAGCAAGAAATGCCACCCGGTATTGATGCCCTGCTGTATATGGATCACGAACATCTACAAGTTCTCCTATCGCTTTGATTATGCCCTCTGTAATTCGATTCTGGAGATCTAAGGATACGCTGAGACTTTCTGTTTTCTTAAGTGCTTTCAGGAAATTATCTTTATAGTCGTCTTTTAGATCTTCCAATCGATGCCTTCCGAGAGCTCCCTCGATGCTTGCGAGCAACTCAAACATGCTGAATGGCTTTAATAAGTAGCCGTAGGCACCCGCATCCAGAGCAAGACTAAACGTTTCTTCATTCTCAAGACCTGTGATGACAATATATGGAAGTTTAGGATAGACTTTCCCCAGGGTTCGTATGAGATCAATGCCTGATTTTTCGCCCAAAAGGACGTCCACAACGGCTACATCAATGTGGTTTTGACTTGCGATTTTGAGAGCTTCGTCCAGGGCGGAGGACAAGAAGCACAAGTAACCTCTAGGGGTTAGAAAAGAGTTTATCACTTTAAGGATAACCGGGTCATCGTCCACAACCAGCACTTTGGCTCTAGGGGCTTTCAATATCGGTTCTCCTTAAGACTAAGGTTAAACACTCGTATCTTTTGGTTACTTTCTCCACAGAAAGGGGCACGCTGAGCGTACCCCTGTTAAACCAATCCCTGCTTTCTAGCTCACAGAATCTTCAGGGATGGCAGGCTCTTCGGGAGCAGCAAGTTTTTTCACAGTTCCAGCAGGTTTTGCCAGAGTCAGGGATTTTTTCATGAGCTTTCTGGGTTGTGCTACTCTTGATGGTCTTGAAAAGTCTGCTTTTTGAGAATCCCTCCCTCCTATAAGTGCCAGAAGTTCTCCCACATAGGATCGCAACTGCTCCGCCTGAGCGCTCAACTCCTCCGCTGCCGCAGCGGATTCTTCAGCATTTGCCGCATTCGCCTGTATTGCTTTGTCCATCTCGGATATGGCTCTGTTCACCTGTTCAATGCCGTCTCTTTGTTCATGAGATGCCGCCGCAATTTCTCCAAGCAGTTCTGAGCCTTTTTCTGTGCTGGAAACTACCCTTGCAAATATCTCTTTTGTCTGCTCTGTTGCATTCATACCTGCTTTGACTTTTGTGATTGTGGCTTCGATCAATGCTGCTGTGTTCTTTGCCGCTTCGGCTGCTCTCATGGCAAGAGACCTTACCTCATCGGCCACCACTGCAAAGCCTGCTCCAGCTTCACCAGCTCTCGCAGCCTCAACGGCGGCATTCAGAGCAAGCAGGTTGGTCTGGAAGGCTATCTCGTCAATGGTCTTGATGATCTTAGATGTTTCTTCGCTCGCTCGGTTTATTTCCTCCATAGCCACAGCAAGAGTGTCCATAGAATCACTGGCGCTAGAGACTATCTTTCGAGCCTCTGTCATGAGCTGTTCAGCTTCCGAAGCGTTATCCGCATTCCGGCGAGTCATGGAAGCCATTTCTTCCATGGCTGATGATGTCTCTTCTATTGCCGCTGCCTGTTGGGATGTGGATTCTGCGAGACTCTGGCTGGCGGAGGAAACCTGAGCCGAAGCTGCCGCCACTTGATCTGATCCATCGGAAAGACCCTCTGCAATTCGCCTGAGCACTTTCGTGGTTGAAGTGACAATATAGATTCCCAGCGCTATGGATAGAATAACGCCGATTACCGTCCCAACTATGATAAGTGTCCTGGATGACCTGGTAACGGATTTTGCGTCGTTAACGGCAATATCTTTCTCTTCTTCGGTGATTTTTACAATTTTTGCGATCGCATTAACAAGTTCGTTTTGTCTTACTACCAGGTCTTCCATGCCGTATCTGATCATTTCTTTATAAAGCTGTTCGCTCTTGTTTGCTACTTCGATCATCTTGTCGAAGTGTTCAAAGGTGGAGTTTGCTGCTGGCTTAAGCTGTGTTTTGTATATCATGCTGGCAGCCGCTAAATCCCCATTTTTCACCGCATCTTTGACTTTTTTAACTGCCCGATGGAATTCCTCGTGGAGAGGGGCTATTTGGTTCAGAATCTTTGAGATGTTCTCGCTGTCTGTCTTGAAAGAAGCCAGCCATTTGCCGAACTCACATTGGGAAGCATCCTCTCCTCCCTCGAATTCCTCTTTCAGGGCAATAAGATCCGCTACCCTGAGCATGGTCTGGTAATGAATAAATTGGAAATGTTCAATCATTTTAATAAGTTCCACAGGGTTTGTGACTCCAGTGGCTTCCACATCTTTTGCCATTTGAACAAATCGGTTTTCTAAAGCAATATAATCGCTGATCTTTGTCTTGAGCTGCTTTTCCAGTTCTATTTTGCTGGCTGTTTTATGGGGGACAGCTTCCAGGTCTTTCACTGCCTTTTCAATATTCTTTTTAGCCTCTTCCATGTGGGTAAATTGCTTTGCTCTATCTTCCTTAGACAGCAAGGGGTTCATAAGAGTTCTTGCAGCAATTGGAAGAGATTTTGCGTTTGATTCTATGTCGCCTATGGGGGATATAGAAGGGATAACATCATCTTTTAAGACATTGAGGCTGACTATGAGCCTTTGCAACCCAATCCACCCGACCACTCCCAAGAAAAGAGTAATGGCAGCGGCAATACCAAACCCTCCCATAACCTTGGAACTGAGTTTCATAAGCTCCTCCTTTTCAATGAAGTTAAACAGTTCCTGGCTAACTTCCCCTTCTTGTGATTGCATCAACACGAAGCAGAGGGGATCTGAAGGCAAATCAAAGAACCCCTTTCTGCTTCATGATTCACTTTGCTTATTCCTGTGACATGCGAAGATACAGAGTTGTGGTGAATAAGGCGTACCCAAGCTGATCGTGGACGACCGTCAGCGGGACGCCTGTTTTTAGCATTTCGATGCTTCTTATACGGCGGAGAATATATGGATAAGAGAGAGAGAGAGAGAGAGAGAGAGACTGAATGTCAGCCTCACGATAGCACTGTGTGAAACAGTAAAAGACAGCTTTCTCCGTGAAATTGAAGAGCTTTCCTCTGAACTCCGGAAACTTCCAGCGGAGAAGCAGGAATATGGACACGTGACGTGTTCTGTGGAGCCGAGTTCTCTCTGTGGAGACCTCATCAAACCAGCGCCAGTATGCCGCTTCAAAATAAGAAAACTAGGAGTAAGGTAGGATAATTTGCTCTGCTTTGTGGGAAGGGATAGACTACCGTGAGCGATTATTTCCTTCATGGAATTTTCCCTCTTCCGAAGCAAATACTTCTACGGATTTTGGAAGGTAAGAAATTATATCAAAAATGCACAGTGTTTAGTCAAGTGTGTCTGGAGGGTGTTCTAAAAACTTCTTTTATGGAGATATCCGAATACCCGTGTTTGAATATTTGAGATCAAAATGTCTCACCCGAAAATTAGCCCTTTGCAACAGCAATAAAATAAGAAGGATGGTAATCAGAAGATACATGTTATAAAGCACGAAGGCAGCCAGAGCCCTTTTTTGAGCTATATCCTCTATCTTTACCCTGAAATGAGAACCTATTTTTTGTTTTATTGTCCCAAATAAACTTTCGATAAGATATCTGTTGTGTCCCCATTTTTCCCAAAGAACCTTGGAGACTTTCCTCAGAGGAATCAAACCGATACTGTCATAGCACTTATCCGCTATAAGGCTCTGACCTTCCAGCTCTAACCAATCAATTTGATCCAGTGCTTTAATAAGAAGTTTTACTTCACTGGCATAGGAACTTCCCGTTTCAACCGCAACAACAACTCTCCGGCCAGATGAAGTCACCAGAACTACATGAGATTTTACCTTCCTGATTTCCATGCCCCTTAAGAACTTTAATGGAAACAGCTCGTTAAAACCAAAACCAGTGCCATCAGAAATAACAAACTTTATAATCCTATCTCTGGACAGTATTATTCGGCATATCTCTTTAAGGAGCTTTTTCAGTGTCTCTTTAGAAAGCATCCTGACACGGTAGTAGTAAGTATAAAGCCCAGGGCTCTTACCGTATACCCTCCTGCATTCTTCCAGCACTTCTCGATATGATAAGTTGTTCAGGGTCTGGTATAAAAACAAAGATACAATAAAGGCCTCAGAATAAATCCTCGGACGCCCTCGAGAGGTGATCCTTTCTTCCTCTTTTATGATGCTCACAACTATTTGAAAGATTCTTTCTAGACTAAGCCTGCTTCTTCTAATTTTACATCCCTCTCAACATTAAAACTTTTATTGCCCCACTTATCCGGGGGTATCCATAGACTTATACCTCGATTATCTAGTTTTTAGAACACCCTCGGTTCTATCTTTCCCAAAAGGCTTTTTTTAGCTTAGAATAATAAATTTTGTTTGGGGCGATTTCTATTATCATGACTGCAAACTCGTCGTTCCGTTAATCGCCAAATTACGAAAACCAAGCAAAACTGGATGCAAGGAAGGAAAAGTACTACAAACAGGTCATTAGACCCGCCCGGAGTGGTTACGTCACAAAGAGTTTTGGCACTCAGTTGGAGATTGTAAGCCTCCAGCCATTAAGCGTAGCATGCACTTCAACCTTTTTCCCGTCCTTCGACGGCTGGGGATCCCTCATGAGTGCCATTTGGTAAACTACCTTGGCTTCGTGCAGCTTGCCCGCATCATTCTCTTTTTGCGAAAATATTTATGAAATGGCTTCTAGTTTAGAGCTCTAATACGCTTTTTCCCATCTCAACCAGACCACGATGTTATCCTTAACGCTATGAAAAAAGGGAAAATTGGGTTATTGTGTTTTCACAACAAGAAAAATCACGCTGGGCACGGAGGGGAATGAGATTTTACAACCCTATTCTGGAGGGATATTTGTATGAAAATCGTGACACATCAGGATTTTTTAAGACCTTATACTCGCGATCCAGCAGCGGCAGCGGGACGCCTCGAGCCAATCCTGGATGAACTCAAGCAAGAAAACTATGAGTTCGTCGAGGCTCTCACTGCAGGATGGGACGATATCGCTCGAGTCCACACAAAGGATCACATAGACCGTGTCTCTCGTCACGGACTTTACAATATCGCTGCTCTGGCAGCAGGGGGAGCCATTCAAGCAGCGGAAATCGGAATGACAGAACCTGCCTTTGCGGTCATTCGCCCCCCTGGTCATCACGCTTCCGCAGACAGTTCATGGGGATTTTGCTTCTTTAACAATATGGCAATCGCCATAGAATTCCTGAAGCACAGCGGAAAAATTCGGTCGGCTCACATTCTGGATTTCGATCTCCACTACGGAGATGGCACAGTAAACATCCTGGGATCAAAGGACTATGTCACAATTCACAATCCTGAGTCATCATCCCGGGAAGCCTATTTGGAATCAATAAGAACTACCCTTTGGAAAGTTACTCCGGACGTAATTGGAGTCTCAGCGGGATTTGATAATCACATTCAGGACTGGGGTGGTCTCCTTACAACGGACGATTATTACGAGATTGGCAGAATGATTTTCACCAGGGCAAGAGAGATTGGAGCAGGAACTTTTGGTGTGCTGGAAGGCGGATACAATCATGATGTGCTGGGCAAAAACGTGAGAGCCTTTGTTAGAGGACTTTGCGGACAACCCCCATTAAGGGAGTAGCGGTAAATTTCCACAAATAGAACATGGACAGGTTTGATTCAGTTTAAAACTTTCAAATCAGTTTGACCAATTAAAAAGTTTTCAATATGATTAAACCCACCGAATTGTGGACGCACGTAAAAAGTATAGTTAAATGTTGGTCTTCCCAGGAAAAAGGAGCATGTTGCGATGAAGATCCATGAGTATCAAGCAAAAGAACTTTTTTCAAAGTATGGTGTACCGATTCCCAGAGGGGGAGTGGCATTTACGGTCGAAGAAGCTTTGGCTGTGGCTCGATCACTTGGCTCTTATCCGGTGGTTCTTAAAGCCCAAATTCACGCAGGTGGTCGAGGCAAAGGTGGGGGAGTAAAGCTGGCTCGGTCAGAAGATGAAGTCAAGCAGTATGCTGGTGAACTCATTGGTATGCGGCTTGTGACTCATCAAACAGGACCAGAAGGGAAAATCGTTCGAAAGATCCTCGTGGAAGAAGGACTTCCTATCGCTCAGGAACTTTACTTTGGGATGCTTCCCGACCGCCGAACCGGCACCATAGCCATGATGGCAAGCCTTGCCGGAGGTATGGACATCGAGGAAGTAGCGGCAAAAGAACCAGAGAAAATCATAACAGTTTACGTGGATCCCCTTATAGGTCTCCAGCCCTTCCATACACGCCAGATAGTTTACGGGCTGGGACTATCACCAGATATAGCCAAAATATTCACTTCCATGGTTTCGAGTCTCTACCGTCTTTTTATGGACTATGACTGTTCGCTCGTGGAAATAAATCCCCTGGTAATAACCTCGGATGGGCGCCTTATTGCTCTGGATGCCAAAGTTAACTTCGACGACAACGGACTGTTTCGACACAAAGACATCCTGGCTTACCGGGATCTCGACGAAGAAGACCCCTTCGAAGTGGAAGCTTCCAAATATAATCTCAACTACATAAAAATGGACGGCAACGTTGGAAACATGGTGAACGGTGCCGGTCTTGCCATGGCGACCATGGATCTTATTAAGCTTGCAGGAGCAGAACCCGCAAATTTTCTAGATGTTGGTGGTGGAGCCAGCGCCGAGATGGTTGAAAATGGATTCAGGATCATCCTGAGCGACCCCAACGTAAAAGCTGTGCTTATAAATATCTTCGGCGGAATACTCCGATGCGATGTGCTGGCTCAGGGAATTGTCGAAGCAGCTAAGAAAGTCGAAGTAAAAGTGCCTGTGGTCATCCGGATGGAAGGAACTAACGTAGAACAAGGCAGGGAAATACTTCAGCAATCAGGTTTGAATCTTATCGTGGCTACGGATCTTAACGATGCAGCCCAGAAAATAGCGGCTATAGTCAAATCCTGAAACAACAGAAGGATGACTGACAAAGGGGAGACAAACCATGAGTATATGGGTTAATTCAGAGACTCGAGTGCTTGTTCAGGGTATTACAGGAAGAGAAGGACAGTTTCACGCAAGGCAGTGTATAGCCTACGGGACAAAAGTTGTAGCCGGCGTGACACCCGGAAAAGGTGGACAATATATGGATGAAGTACCAGTTTTTAACACGGTAAAAGAGGCTGTAAAAGCTACAGGAGCTAATTGCTCTCTAATTTTTGTGCCACCTGCCTTTGCAGCTGATGCTATTCTGGAAGCTATAGACGCCGGCGTGCCTCTTATCGTTGCCATAACAGAAGGTATCCCGGTCCTTGACATGATGAAGGTCAAAGGAGCGCTTAAGAGTTCGTCATCACGGCTGATAGGTCCCAACTGCCCGGGCATTATAACTCCCGGACAGGCAAAGGTTGGTATTATGCCCGGACATATTCACAAACCAGGCAACATTGGAGTAGTTTCCAGATCTGGAACATTGACTTACGAAGTAGTCCATCAGCTTACTCTTCAGGGACTTGGGCAGAGCACCTGTATAGGAATAGGTGGAGATCCCATAAACGGCACAAACTTTATCGATTGTCTTAAGGCTTTCCAGGATGATCCTGAAACAAAGGGCATCGTCATGGTTGGAGAAATCGGCGGATCGGCTGAAGAAGAAGCTTCGGAGTTCGTAAAACAATATGTAACCAAACCAGTTGTTGGTTTCGTTGCCGGTCTTACAGCTCCACCAGGACGCCGTATGGGGCATGCAGGAGCTATCATAAGTGGTTCGAGCGGGACGGCTCAGGCAAAAATTGCTGCAATGGAAGCGGCGGGAATTACAGTAGTTAAAAACCTCGGAAACCTGGGGGTTGTTTGTAAAGAAGTTTTTTCAAAAGTGTTATCCTAGCAGGTGCGAAAAATTTTCTATACAATAGAACATGCCGGAGCGGGGCTATGTGTCCCGCTCTGGTTTATTAACCTTCTGGATGGAGAAAGTTGCAGTGGAGTTCCTAAAAGTTCTTTCAGTCAAAGAAGTCATCAAAACGATTGAGGATTTTCAACCTCTGGACGTGGAAACCGTGCCTCTTGATCGAGCCTGCAAAAGGATTCTAGCAGAGACGATTTTTGCTGGAGAACCGGTGCCGCACTTTCGCCGTGCAACAATGGATGGATACGCTGTAAGAGCCAGAGACACTTTCGGAGCAAGCGAATCGCTTCCGGCTCTTCTGGAAGTTGTTGGATCGGTAGAAATGGGAAAATCGCCAACTTTTACGGTGGAACCTAACCAGGCCGGGGCCATTTCGACAGGGGGAGCGTTACCGGAAGGTTCCGATGCGGTCGTTATGATAGAACACACTGAACGGATAGACGAATCGAGCATAGAAGTTTACAAACCGGTTGCGCCAGGTGAACACGTATTATCTGTGGGTGAAGACATCCCAGAAGGTGTCGAGGTTTTTAAGGCGGGGCGAATTTTGAAGCCACAAGATATAGGTGTCCTGGCATCTCTTGGGGTTTGCGAACTGAGAGTCTATAGAAAACCAAAGGTGGCAATTATTTCAACCGGTGATGAAATAGTTCCTTACACGACAAAGACTCCCCTTCCTGTGGGGGTTGTGAGAGACGTCAATTCTCTTTTTATTGCTGGACTTTGCGAAGAAGTTGGCGCCGAAGTCGGAACTCAAGTCCTTGTGGCCGATGACAAACAACGCCTTAGAGATATTTGCCACGAACTGGTGGAAACTCACGATGTTGTCCTGCTTTCAGGTGGAAGTTCCGTCGGGATCCGGGATTTTACCCTCGAAGTTCTTAAGGAACTCCCCCAAAGTCACATCCTTTTTCATGGCGTTGCCTTAAAACCAGGAAAGCCTACGATCCTTGCTACAAGCGGCAAAACATACCTCTGGGGACTTCCGGGACAGCCAGCCTCAGCGCTAACGGTGATGTTTGCTCTGGTGTGCCCCTTTTTGCAGGTGATTCAGGGAGCACATCCAAATTTTCCATATTCAAAGGGAACGGTTGAGGCTGTTTTATCGGTTCGAGTTCCATCCGTTCACGGCAGAGAAGATTACGTGCCGGTTAAGTTAACGAAAGAAAACAACAAATGGGTGGCTCAACCAGTCTTTGGAAAATCTGGCATGGTGTCTCTTCTAACAAGAGCTGACGGGTTTATAACCATAGATGAACACAGTGAAGGACTTGATGAAGGGTCTCGGGTAACTGTTTACCTCATTTAGGGCACGACTTCTAAAGTATAGCAACTTATATCAGGTTTCCCCAATTTTTCAGATAGTTACATTTTGGAATTGATTAAGTTCTGTGATTTCTGTCATAGTGATTTGCTACCCAGAGGTATATTGAAAAAGGGGGTGAGGGGAAGTTATTGTCAAAACAGGACACGTCAGACCTTTATCGGTTTACTTAATTACACCTTGTAATTGGAAAACACCAAGCTTTTAAGAAAGGAGCAAAACATGGTAACCGCCGAATTAAACGAAATTATGATTACCAGAGCCATCATTGAGCGATACATGGAAAAACTCACTAATAATCTTGAAGTTGATGTTGCAATTGTGGGAGCCGGTCCAGCTGGTCTTGTAGCCGGAACTTATCTATCAAGAGCCGGTTATAAGGTCTCGATATATGAACGGAAGCTCAGTGTTGGCGGAGGCATGTGGGGCGGAGGAATGCTCTTTAATGACATTGTGGTTCAGGAAGAGGCAAAGCGGATTCTTGAAGATTTTGGTGTTCGAGTGCGTCATTTTCGCGAAAACTATTTTACGGCGGATTCCGTTGAGTCCGTGAGCATGCTAGCCGCAAAGTGCGTTCAAGCAGGAGTGACCATATTCAACTGCGTTTCTGTGGAGGACGTGGTTATAAGACCGGAAAGGATAGTTGGACTTGTTATAAACTGGACTGCTGTGGAAATGGCAGGGCTTCATGTAGATCCACTTGCAATAAGAGCAAAGTATGTTGTGGACGCTACAGGACATGATACAGAAGTCGTAAAGGTAGTTCATAAAAAAGTTCCGGGGCGGCTTATGACGCCAAGTGGCAACATTGAGGGTGAAAAGTCTATGTGGTCAGACAAAGCAGAAAAGCTGACTCTGGAAAACACCAGAGAAGTGTTTCCCGGGCTTTTTGTGGCAGGAATGGCAGCCAATGCTACCTTTGGTGGTCCTCGCATGGGACCCATATTTGGTGGGATGCTTCTTTCCGGCGAAAAAGTTGCTATGCTCATAAAGGAACGTCTCGAAGCAGAAAAATAATAATCTATTGGAACATATATCCCTACGTTGTCTGTTTCCAGAGCAGTCATGAAAACAGGAGCGACCTTTGCGTCGCTCCTTGGAAAGTTTATTCAAGCCTCATAATTTTTTCTAACCCTCCCGTAAACTTTTTCTGACCAGAAACATCTAAAAGAATGCAACATTTAAAGGCGAAAACATCATTATGAGAGGAGGCACTAGAAATGAAACGAATTAGAGTTTTTACCTTCATAGCCGCTTTGGCAGCCTTGCTGTTGTTTTTTGCAACTTCAAGTGAAGCAGGTAGAGGAGGAGTGGTTGTCCAGGGCGGTTACTATTACGGAAGTGCCCCTAATGTTGTGGTCGTTGAAAAGCATCATTATCACCATCCAAAATATCGGTGCTGTGTTCATTGCTATTCATACTGTCGCCCCTCTTGTTGCCCACCACCCCCAAGGGTTTACTATCGTCCATATCCAAGATATTATCCCGGATATAATCTTTACGCTCCCACGGGTGGATGGTATTTGAATTTCGGATTTGGAGGACGGCTCTAGCAACTGCAACTAAAAAGCGAGGCTGATGTGCTCATAAGAACAGGTGTTGCCTGTTCCAAAATTGATGCAGATACCCTGGAAAGAGCCAAGGGCGGTGATGCTGAAGCTTATGAGGAGATTTTCCTGGTCTATCGCGATCGTATATTCTCCGGGGCTTATCGCTTATGCAACTTCGATCGAGAAGCCGCCCTTGACCTCACTCAAGACGTCTTCCTGAAGGTGTGGGAAAAACTTCCTCAGTTCGATAACCGAAGCGACCTTTATACCTGGATTTACCGAATTATGATTAATCTCTACCTGCAAGAGCGGCGGAGGAAATGGCTACATGAAAAATTTTTGGAAATGTTTGGACGATCACCTGATCGAACCGAACAAGTTGAAGCATTGCAGTTGAGTAATTTAGAGAGGCAGGAACTAAAGGAAGCCCTTGCTAAATCTATGAAGAAACTTTCTTCCAAACAAGAAATCGTATTCAAACTCAGGATGCTGGACGGCATGAGCTTTGCTCAGATAGCGGAAGTAACCGGTATGGCTGAAGGAACAGTTAAAACCCATTTTTTTAGAGCCTTACATACCTTAAGGAAAGAGCTCAAGGAGTGGGTAGAATGAAGTTAAAAAGTTGTATTTACACTCCAGATAAGCGAGATGAACTTATTACTCTGGCGCTGATGGGTGAACTTTCTCCGGAAAGCGAATCTTTTTTCCGAAATCACATTACCTCCTGTGAAGTATGCATGGAAAGAGTCACAAAGCTGTCGGAATTCTATCGGAAATTAAAAACTTTTTCAGAACCGGAACCGCTGAACATCTGGGAAATTGCCAGACTAACCAGAGCCATACGAAAACCAAAACATAAATCAGTCTTTACAAGCTTACTGAAACCTGTAGCTGTAGGACTATGCGTTATGATCATTACAGTCGGGGGATGGTGGAAACTGCGGGATCACTCCCTATCCTTTTTAACAACTGCCAATATTCAACAGGAAGAAAACATTTCACCTGAAGATCTCAACGTAATCGCTCACATCGATATGCTTGAAGAACTCGACAGTATTGAAAAACTCACAAAAGTGCTGGACGAAGGATGGGAGAACCAATCATGACGGGCAGGATCTGTCGGATACTAACATTAAGTTTGATATTTGCCCTATTTACGATTGTCCAAAACTATGCCTATGGATCTTCTTTCAGCTACGTCACCGTAGCAGACCATATTAAAATTGCCCAGAATCCATATACTCAGCAGCCATATGATCGTTACCAGCGATGGGAACAACTCTCGCCCCGGGAAAGGGAAGAACTTCGGCAGCGATGGAGACGTTATCAGAATTTACCTCCTCGGGAGCAGCAACTCATCCAGAAACGTTACGAAGAGTGGAAGCAGTTGCCGCCCGAAGATCAAAGATATATTCGAGAAAAGCTAAAACGATGGGAAGAACTCACTCCCGAAGAACGGGAATTGATTCGTCAAAGATTTCGTAGATAAATTTTATGCGACAGTGTTAAGTGGGCACACACTGTCATCTTTTACACCTGTTTCATATCCGAATTCTTCTTTAACTATAGCATTAATCTTTCGGTAAAGAGTTCTTAAGGGTATATCTGCTGGACACGTTTCTTCACAGAGACCACAATCAATACATCTACCCGCCATATGAACGGCTCTAACAAGATGGAAAATTGGGAACTCGGCGGGTGTAAAACCAGGCTTTACAAGAAGTGGATCTTCTAAAGAGCAATCCTTGCAGAAACAGACCGGGCAGATATTTCGGCAACCGTAGCATTTTATGCATCGGGAAAAAGCATCATCCCAGAAAGCTTTCCTTTCAGCAAAGGATTTTTCTTCTAGCAGTTCTAAGGCATCATGACGGATTTCTTCAGTCACTGGAGTTCCCGCAATCAAAGCGTCAGGATAGGGTTTTTTACAACCGCAGCGGTTAACCCATTCTTTTGAGCAGGCTATACCAACAATAACAAGTCTATCAATGGAGATTTGATTCCATTTGGACATTTCTACAATCGCTCGCTCGTCGCAACCCCTAACCAGCACTCCAATCTTTCCATCAGGATAAACTTCTAAAAGCCGCCTGCAAACATCACTTAAGGGATACCTTACATCACCATAATTCTCGTCATTGCCGAGATCCAGGGCATCCAACTCAGCGACATCTTTAAATAGGGCGGGTATCGGGTGCCCCCCTTCCCTTTTATACCCGATAAATGCCTGTATTGTTCCCTTTTCGAATAAATCCCTAACGTAAGCTTTAACCTGATCTAATATCTGTCTGGTCACCTGAGCTTCCTCACGTTCAAACATTGTTACAATCCCTCACTGACATTGCTCACAAACAAGAAGATTTGCATTTTCTCGTTCTTTCTGTCTCAGCGGTGAAGGACCGAGTTTTATCAGCTCATTTGTAAAATCTTCGATTGTTTCCACAAGCTCGGAAGCTTCCGCTGAAGAAACCCACCTCACTCTCAACCGTTCAGGCTCAATACCATAGAAAGGCAGAAGTTTTTTCAAAAGCCGCATTCGCTTTTCAGTCATATAATTTCCCGTCTGATAGTGACAATCGCCCAATCGACATCCTCCGATAAGCACTCCATCCACCCCCTCCTGGAAAGCTCTCAATACATGATGAGGCGAGACGCTCCCAGAGCACATAACCCTTATAACTCTTATGTAGGGTGGATACTGCAATCGACTGACCCCAGCCAGGTCAGCAGCTGCGTATGCTCACCACGTGCAGAAGAAGCACAATATGGTTGGCTTAAAAATCTTTTCCATTGTTCCCCCTTATAATTCGCAACTCACAAACATTTCCCTCAGAGATTCCATTGTTGCGCGCACTTGAGAAAGAAGCTGTTTGGGCTTAAATCCCTTCAGTTGAACGCTCTGGGACGGACAGGCAGCAGTGCAGGCACCACATCCTTTACACAATATCGGGTTAACCTGACACACGTGTCTATTTTCATCATAAGTAATCGCCCCATAGGGACATATCCTCAAGCAACCCTGGCAACCACAGCAGGTAGATGCATCCACTTCTGCCACGAGAGCACTGGAAACAACTTTTCCTTTAGCAAGAAGCGATACCGCTCTGGCAGCCGCTCCCATTCCCTGAATGCGAGCTTCCTCAGCCGTGCACGGGAAACGGCAACTACCGCAGAGAAAGACTCCATCAGTGGCAAAATCTAGGGGTCTCAGTTTGACATGAGCTTCTAGGAAGAAGTGATTTGCGTCGGTTGGAATGCGCATAAATCCAGCAATCCCTGTTGCCTCATCGGAAGCCACAAGGGGAGTGGAAAGAACAACAAGATCGACAGGAAGTTCCTGGACTTCGTCGCTAAAAACTTTGCTTTTAACCAGCACTGTATTGTCTTTTATCGTAGGAGGATCTAACTGATCATAAACATAAAATTTTATGCCCATGGAGCGAGCCTTCCAGAGCATAGCCTCAAATTCGGATCCGTAAGTCTGCATGTCTCGATACAAGATGGAAACTTTTATATCAGGAAAGCGCTCTTTCAATATAACGGCATTCTTTACGGCAGTGGCGCAGCAGATACGACCGCAGTAAGTCTTTTCACCTTCCTTTGTAGATCGAGCTCCAACACACTGTATCATCACAACATGGCGAATATCATTTCCGATACTTCCGTCTTTTAGTTTCTGCTCTAATTCAAACTGGGTTATAACTTTTTCGCCGTCATACCCGTAATTTCCCCTATCTGGCATGTATGGCTTAGCACCAATAGCAACTACAACCGCACTTACGGATTCCCGCACAACACCCTGATCTTTAGTGTCCAGCTCTATACGGTAATTTCCAACATACCCCTCAATACTTCTGATAGATGATTCTTTATAAAGCTTAATCCCGGGATGATGTTCTACTCTCTCTATAAGAGGTTTCAGCAGATCATCAGGATTATGAAGATGAGGTGCAAGGCTATTCAATCGAAGCGTTAAGCCGCCGAGTTGAGGTGATTTCTCAATAAGCACCACCGAAACACCCATGTCGGCAAGGGATTCTGCCGCCGAAAGCCCGGCCACACCGCCTCCAATTACAGCCACTCTAGCTTCAATAGGCATTTCAATATCTTCCTGAGGTTCAAGGAACCATGCCTTTGCCACTCCCATGCGCACAAGGTTTTTAGCCTTTTCGGTAGCTTCTTCGCGATTATTCATATGAACCCAGGAACATTGATCCCGGATATTCACCATCTCGAAAAGATAGGGATTTAAGCCTGCTTCTTTGCATGAACTCTTAAAGAGAGGTTCATGAGTTCTTGGAGAACATGAAGCTACTACCACTCTAGTTAATTTCTTTTCCTCAATGGTTCGCTTGATCTCTGCTATGCCCGATTCTGAGCAAGTGTAGAGGTTCGTCGTGGAAAACACAACTCCCGGTAGAGTGGCAGCGTAGTCTGCTACCTCTTTGCAATCTAGATAACCAGCAATATTTGACCCACAATGGCAAACAAAAACGCCAATTCTGACATCTTCTGGTTTCAATATGCGCCTCTGCGTTGGTTTCCTCATTGCCCTACCACCTTTCTTGACTCTTTAAGCACAACCTGGGCAACTCTAGCTGCAGCACTGCTTGCCTGAGCCACCGATTCAGGAATATCGGCTGGACCGCGAGCGCAACCGCACACGAAAATGCCTTCTCTTGTAGTATCAAAGGGCGCAAACGGTTGTGTTTTTATAAAGCCGAAGGTATCGAGTTCAATACCGAATCTTTCAGCAAGCACCGGAGCATCCTTTGGAGGAAGACAAGCCGAAGCAAGAATTACAATGTCAAATTCTCTGGAATAGACTCGCCTCGCCATAGTATCTTCATACCATACGATCGGAAGCCCATTATGCCCCTTTGTAATTTCGGCTACTCTACTGCGCACAAATTTTATCCCGATCTGCTCAGCCTTAAGCCGATATTCTTCAAAGCCCTTCCCGACAGCTCGAATGTCCATCCCAAAAATCCAGGCATCCACTTCGCTGTCATGTTCTTTGGCGATTATTGCTTCCTTTATCGAGTGCATACAGCAGAAGCCCGAGCAGTGAATGGAACGACGACCATCTCTCGAACCTACACACTGAATAAAGGCTAACCGTTTAGCATGAGGAAGATGCTCAGGCATTTTCTTCTTACCAACAAAATCCGCCGGGCGATAAAGATGTCCGGCTGTAGGACCACTTGCAGAAAGAAGCCTTTCAAACTCTATAGCTGTCACCACGTTTGGCACTCTACCATAGCCGTATTCAGTGATCCCCTCCGGCTTAAACACTTCATACCCCACAGCCAATACAATCGCTTCAACTTTTCTCTGAATAATCTTATCTTCCTGAAAGTAATCAATAGCCTTAGCCTGGCAGATTTTTGCACAGACGCCGCATTTTTTTACTTTGCCTCCAACACCTTCCTTTTCGGCTCTAAGTCCCGCAAGGTGACGGCAGGCATCAGGGTCTATAGTGTATGTAGAAGGAATACCCTGGGCAAAATAGCGATAGATCGCTTTCCGCTCCCCAAGTCCTTCATTGTAAGGATCGGAAACCCTTGTTGGACACTTTTCAGCACAGGATCCACATCCCGTGCATTTGCTTTCATCCACGTAACGGGCTTTTTTTCGGATCGTCACATCAAAGGATCCAACCGTCCCGTCAACCCTTTCCACTTCAGAATAAGCAAGAAGTTCTATCTTTGGATGTCGACCGACATCCATCAACTTAGGCGCAAGAATTCAGATAGCGCAATCGTTAGTAGGAAAGGTTTTGTCAAGTTGAGCCATCTTCCCGCCGATTGAAGGTAGCTTTTCCACCATGTGGACAAAAAAGCCCATCTCGGCAAGATCCAGTGATGCCTGAATGCCTGCAATTCCTCCACCAACAACCAAAACGTGATGTTCTCTATCTCCCATCATTTTTTCTATTTCCTCGCTATGTGACGAGCTAGAAACACAAACAAATCTTCAATCTTTAACTGTTTTGCTCGGTGATCCTCCGGAAGCGCCGTCTTTGCACAACTTAAGTGGATAAAGCACTTGGGACAAGATGTAATAAGAACCTTTTCGGAGTTTTCCCCATAAACCGTGTCGAAAGCTTCTTCCAATCGATCAAACTGTATAGCCTTAGAACAGGAAGAACACTCAATCCAGGCACTTGTGCCACAACAGAGAGCGTTTTCCCGACTTCTTTCCATTTCAAAGCGCTCTGATCCAGAAACCGCATCAATTAGCATTCTTGGCGAATCGTAAATACCGTCGAAACGCCCTAATCTGCATGGGTCATGGTAGGTTACTCGCTCAGACACATCGGAAGATCCGTTAGAAAAGAGTTCTTTCAGTTGATCAAGTCTCTGAGAGAAAAACTCCGAAGCATATACGATCTGAAAAGGCAGTTCCCCGAAAATTTTTGGATATTCCTGCTTGAAAGTAAGGTATCCTTCCGGGCAGGAGAATATAACGGTTTTAGCTCCCGAACGCTTTACAGCATCCAGATTTTTCTTAGCAAGCTTAACGAACGTTTCCTCATCACCGGTCCACAAAGCGTCATGCCCACAACAGACTTCCTCATTACTAACTACAGGCTCAATCCCCAGGGCATTCAGCAGTGTTAGCACAGCTTCAGGGACATTCATCGGACGGATTTCTAGATACTGAAAAACTGAGTTAAGGTAGGGAGCACAGCCTACAAAGTAGAAATATTCTCCCTGCTCTTTAACTCGCCACTGAGACGCCCAGCCAGTTCTCCTTTGTGCAGGAGACCTTAATTGAAGCCTGGGTATGATATGAAGGACTTCATGATGGCTTGGTTGGGGAAGCGCCCCCCCTTTTCTGGCTTTTTCCCGATACTCATTAACGACTCTGGGTATATCAATAAGAGCCGGGCAACGAACGCTACACCTGGCACAGGTAATGCAGCGCCAAATAACAGGCGACCGAGTTACTTCATCTGTCCGATCGACAAGAAGGCGCTTAATAACAAGCCTTGGAGAAAAATCCTCATAATTTCTTGTTACAGGACAACTCCCGGCACAGACTCCGCATTCCATGCAGTAAGCAATTTGTTCATCCGTTAGCTTCATAACCTTAGCCTCTACAATTCCTTGGTAACGCTAGAGCAAGTCTATAATTTTTTAGCAAAATGCATTCATATAGACGCTTTTTTGACTCTATAACGCTACTCTTTCACCCTTTTCGGCATTATTTTCCAATACTGCTTTCAGATATGCCACAAAATCTTTTATTTCTTCAGCAAACCGGGCTCCTTCAGAGGCAGAAACCCACCTAAGTCTCAACCGCTCAGAATCCATACCAAGTGTATCAAGAATTTCTTTCGTCCTCTGAACCACCTTCTGAGCTTTGACATTACCATCCAGGTAATGACAATCGCCTATATGTCATCCAGCTACAAGCACACCGGTAGCACCACGTTCAAAAGCTTTTAATATAAAGCCTTCGTTAACGCGTCCCGAACACATAAGGCGGATAAGCCTTACATTTGTCGGGTATTGCATTCGGGACACTCCAGCCAGATCGGCACCCGCATAGGCACACCAGTTACAAACAAAAGCAACAATAAGAGGTTCTTTTTGACGATTCATCGAATCCCCTCACCAAACGGGATAATTACTTACACATCACTTGTTACCGCATCTTTAGAAACGCCACTTAAAGCTTCGAGCATTGCCAGGACGTGTGTATCCTTAAAGTGAGCAAGAGATGCCGCCCCTGTTGGGCATGCGACATTGCAAGCACCACATCCTGTACACAAAGCTGGATCCACTTCAGCTTTAACACCCTTCCCTTCGGATCTTCGATCAACCACCTTAATAGCTCCAAAGCTACAAACCTTCTCACATTCTCCGCAGCCTCGACAAAGGAAAGGATCGACGTTTGTTACCACAGCATCCGAGAACATTTCTTTACGAGACAAAACAGTAGCGGCTCGAGCCACGGCTCCCTTTGCCTGAGCTATTGCTTCGTAGGAGAATTTAGGTCCCTGAGCAAGCCCACAAACAAAGAATCCCGGTGTAGCAAAATCCAGAGGACGAAGCTTTATGTGAGCTTCAAGGAAAAAGCCGTTTTCATCAAGAGGCAGTCTTAACCGCTCAGCCAATTCTTTTTGGTCTTCCTGAGGTCTAATGGCAGCACTAAGAACAACGAGATCAGCCGGGATAGAAAGATATATACCAGTAATAGGATCTCTTACACGAACACTCAAGGTCTGGTTTCCATGATTTGGAACAACCTGCGGCTTTTCTTCGAGAGAAAATCTAACAAATCGGATTCCCTTCAATCTGGCTTCACGATAGTAGTGTTCACGAAAACCGAAGGTTCTGATGTCACGATAGAGAATTGTTACGTTGATGTTAGGATTTATCTCCTTGCATATTAACGCATTCTTTATAGCCATTGTGCAACACAGTCGTGAGCAGTAGAGATTACCAGGCTCTCTCGATCCAACACACTGAATCATAACTAGATGGCGTATTTGCTTAATTCGTTCAGGGTTGGTGAAGAGAATATGTTCTAAAAGTCGCTGGGTCAGCACAGCATCATGTTGACCGTAAAGATACTCTGACGGCTTATGCTCTCTACCACCTGTTGCAACTATAACCGCTCCCACTTGAACCGTTTCCTGTCCTTGAGGAGTATTTATAAAAGCAGTAAATCGACCGCAGGTTCCTTTAATCTCGCTGACTTCAGAATTCAGAAAAACTTTTATTCGATCATCTGCCTGGACAGACTGGATAAGCTCATTCACATACTTTGATACAGGAAAACCGGTTTCTATTTGATGCAGTGTCCTTGCCAATCCGCCAAGCTGACCGGTTTTTTCAACCAGCATCACTTCAAATCCCTGTTTGGCAAGCTCGTAAGCAGCCGTAAGTCCTGCTAGTCCTCCACCAATTACAAGTCCTCGCTGAATCACTTCATAAGAAGAGTCGTAAAGAGGCTCGAGAAGTCTTGCTCTCGCTACAGCCATCCGAACAACTTCTTTGGCTTTCTGAGTAGCCTTTTCCGGCTCTTGTTGATGCACCCAGGCTATATGCTCTCTTATGTTAGCCTGTTCAAAGAGATAAGGATTAAGCCCGGCTTCTCGTAAAGTGTTTCTAAAAAGAGGTTCGTGAGTTCTAGGCGTGCAGGAAGCAACTACAACTCGATTCAGTTTATATTCATTGATAACTCGCTTTATCTCCAGTTGCTGATCTGTCGAACAGGCAAACATACAGTTTGAAACATAAACCACATTGGGAAGAGTTGCGGCATACTCTGCTACTTCCTTTACGTCCACTACGCCGGCAATATTTATTCCGCAGTGGCACACAAAAACTCCTATTCTGGGCCCTTCGCCTTTAACGTCTCTTTCGGGCGGTTGAGCCGGCACGTGGACCATCGTATTCCTGGCTGATGCTAGAAAAGCCATCGCCTCTTCTGCAGCGCTACTACCCTGCTGAACACTATCCGGAATATCTTTGGGTTCCTGAATGACTCCGCAAACAAACACGCCAGGGCGAACAGTTTGGGTAAGATGGAAAGGATGGGTATCGGCAAAACCGTAAGTATTTACGGGCACATGAAGAACCTTCATAGCATCAATAACTGAAGGATTAGGGGAAAGCCCTACAGATAGAACAACCATATCAAAGGTTTCGGTAAAAAGCTTTTGATCTTCGGTTACATAAGTTATATCCAGGCGCTTACCCGTAGCATCCGGAACAATTCGAGACACTCTACTACGGACGTATCGAACTCCATACTCACGCTTGGCTCTTTCTACAAAGGCGTCAAACCCCTTTCCGTGAGCTCGCATGTCGATATAGAAAATGGTTGTCTCTGCCGATGGATCATGCTCTTTGGTAACCATCGCCTGCTTCGTAGCATACATACAACATACGGAAGAGCAATATTCTATTCCCTGAGCGGCATCACGGGATCCAACACACTGGATCCAGGCAATACGCTTTGGTTCTTCGTGATCTGATGGGCGGATTATATGCCCCTGGAAAGGTCCAGCAGCGGACGAAATGCGCTCGTATTCAATCGCCGTAACCACGTTTGGCCAGCGACTGTAACCCAATTCCTCCATAACTCTGGGATTAAAGGGCGTATATCCTCCTGCGAGAATAATTGCGCCACTGGGAATCGTTACAAATTCATCTTTTTGTTCGTAGTCTATAGCCTTGTTCTGGCAGAATTTCTGGCAGATTCCGCATTTTCCTTTAGTGAACATTCGGCAGTGAACCGGATCTATAGTGTAAACAAGAGGCACCGCCTGCGGAAAAGGTATATAAATCGCCTTGCGGGAACTTAACCCAAAATTGAACTCATCGGGAACCTTGGTAGGACATTTAGTAGCACAAATGCCGCAGCCAACACACTTTTCGGGATCTACATAACGGGCTTTTTTTCTGACGGTAATTTCAAAGTTTCCCGGTTCTCCCGATACGGCTGCAAGTTCACTATAGGCAAATAATTCGATATTAGGGTGGTTGGCAAGTTCCACCAGCTTTGGACCCATCATGCAAGACGAACAATCGTTTGTGGGAAAGGTTTTATCTAGCTTTGCCATTACCCCTCCCACGCTGGGGCTAGACTCGATCATGTAAACTTTAAAACCGGCGTTAGCTAGATCCAGAGCCGCCTGAATGCCAGATATACCACCACCTACAACAGTAACCGCACCTGTGAGATGACTTGCCACAGATGACATCTAAGTCTCCTGTAATAGTGATTATCTTTTGACCCCCTCCAAAGACTTCACGTTACATCTACTAATCGGCAGAGAAAATGTCAAGAGAGATAGGAGAGGGTGTTCTAAAAAGTGGTTGATATGTTCGTAGCGCCGGCCATTTTACGATATTGGTTGATGTGCATATAGGGGATATTGTAGGGGCGACCGGCCGGTCGTCCCTACATGTAAAACAACCTCACAGGGGGAGGAGAAAGTTCTGGCCGTTTGTAGGGGCAGGCCTTGTGCCTACCCTATTATGGGGCAACCACAAGGGGTTGCCCCTACGATGATGCCTTGAATGACGAAATTCAGTTTGGAAATCTTCCTAGACTCAGGTGGCTAAAAAACAACTTCAATATATGATTCACCGCATAACTGTGGGACGACACATGGGTTGCCCCCACAATTTATTACGGAGTTTTTAAAACACCCTCAGATAGATAGAAGTTTGTTCAGAAAAGTTGAATAAATTATTATAAGGTATAGCATACTGTGCTCTAATTATTGGTTTTTTACCTTCCCGGGAAAAAGAGATTGACAAAGGCATGTAGTGTATGATTTCACAATTATTGCCCAAGGGAAATAAATACCTTTACTCAAAAGAGAGGGATACCAATGCATCACCACGATGAACATCATCACAATCATCACCATAGTCATAATTCGGAGGAAAGCCAGGATTTAAAAGGTAGGTTTGCAAAGCGAATCTCTCATTGGAAGCACCACAACGAAGACCATCTTGAAAGCTATAGAGAGTGGGCAGCAAAGGCTGAAGAGATGGGCTATGAGAAAATAAGCGAACTACTAAAGGAAATATGCCGAAAGACTGAAGAACAGAACGAAATATTTCATAAAATCCTGGAAATTTTGGAAGCCAGGTAAAAGGATTGGATGTGCTTATTAGCACGAATTATCTTGACCGAGTTTAATAAGGGGTGTTAAAAGGGAAGAGGCTTACGGGGTGTTGTATTTTAGCAACATTGGAAAACTTCGGTGATGTCTTATGGAATGGATTGAGTTGCTGGAGCGCAATAAACAAAAGGTCATTGAAACCTGGTTTCAGAGAGTTATCGAAACTTACCCGGAGGAAACTGCAAAATTCATTAAAAGTCAGAAAAATCCTTTTCTTAACCCGGTAGGAGCAGCAATACGGGAAGGTCTGGAAGGCATATTGGAATGGGTTATATCTGGAGGAACATCCAAGGAACTTATTCCATTTTTGGACAGGATTATAAGGATCAGAGCTGTCCAGGAATTTAAACCTTCAGAGGCTCTCCAGTTCATAGTTGACCTTAAAACGGTCACAAGAAACATTTGTCTAAAGGGCAAAGAGAAAGAATCGACTGTTTCCTTTGAATCATTTGATGCATTGGTGGATAGACTTATAATGGAAAGTTTCGATGTTTTTGTAAAATGTCGTGAAGATCTTTACGAAGTGAGACTTCAAGAAGTAAAAAACAGAACGTTTCGGTTGCTTCAGAGAGCGGGGATGCTCTACGAGATTTCACCCAATTCTGAAACAGATCCTGAAAAGGGGAATGAAGGACAATAGTCCTTTAAGAATAATATATTGTCAGTGGTTCGATTGCAAGAATAGGGGTGTGGATAGTTAAAGTGTTAAACATTAAAAGAGCGAGGTGAGATGTTATGGGAATGAAGTTTGCTCTAAGTATTGTGCTCGGCCTAGCTCTTGCAGTAATCGTTGGAGTAAAGTTGCTAGGACTTCAGTATGTTTTCGGGGTTATTGTTCCTTACTCAGCTTTCGCTATTTTCCTCGTGGGTTTTATTTACCGGATCATAGATTGGGCCAGATCGCCTGTTCCCTTTAGGATTCCAACGACTGCAGGACAACAGTATTCTTCTCTACCCTGGATCAAGCCATCCAAGTTTGACAGCCCTTATAACAAGCTAGGTGTTGTTGTCAGGATGGCGCTTGAGATCTTAGTCTTTCGTTCACTTTTCCGAAATACCAAAATGCAACTTAGAGAAGGTGGGAAGCTTACTTATCATTGGGAAAAGTGGTTATGGTTGGCAGCTCTCGTTTTTCATTACTCGTTCCTGGTGATTTTGTTAAGGCATCTTAGGTTTTTTGCGGATCCCGTTCCAGGACTTATTCAATGGCTTGAAAAAGCCGACACCTTCTTTGAAATGGGACTTCCAGGAATTCTTCTTTCAGACTTTGTTCTTGTAGCAGCCGCAACGTATCTTTTTATCAGACGAGTCATCATTCCTCAGGTTAAATACGTATCCCTTCCAGCCGATTACTTTGTTTTATTCCTCATTCTGGGTATTGCACTTACTGGTATGCTTATGCGATACGTATGGAGAGTAGATATTGTATCCATTAAGCAGCTAACGATGGGGCTTGCAACCTTCCATCCTACAGTCCCAAGTGGACTGGGTGTTTTGTTCTTCGTTCATCTTTTCTTGGTAAGCACGTTGTTTGCCTACTTCCCCTTCAGTAAACTCATGCACATGGGTGGAATATTCCTTAGCCCAACCAGAAATCTTCCAAATAACAACCGCATGGTAAGACATGTAAATCCATGGGATTACCCTGTAAAGGTTCATAAGTATGAAGATTATGAGGAAGAATTCCGTGAAAAGATGGTCGAAGCCGGGCTTCCCGTAGAAAAACCTTTGGAAGGGATGGAAGAAGAAAAAGCCGAGTAATAACAAGGAGTGAGGAGATATGGCAAGCGTTCCTAAACCAAACGAACTTCTTAAAAGCATTAACCATACACCACCTGAAACGTGGTGGATGGATAAGCCGGTGGAGTTCCGTCCCGGAACTTTCTGTAATGCTTCACGACCACAATATCTTGAAGCTGTGGGTTTTCCTTTTGCAAGAGAATGGAGAGTAACCGACGATGATTGGAAGCTTCCACCAAACTGGAAAGAAATCTACATAAACGGCATAAAGGAACGCCTTGAGCGTTTCAGGACGTTTAAGGTTTTCATGGATATTTGTGTTCGATGCGGAGCATGTGCTGATAAATGTCACTTTTTCATTGGAAGTGGCGATCCTAAAAACATGCCTGTTCTTAGAGCAGAACTGCTCCGCTCGATTTATCGTCGTTATTTCACAACATCAGGGAAACTTCTTGGAAGGAAGGCTGGAGCGAGAGATTTAACAGAGGAAGCCTTTAAGGAGCTCTGGTATTACTTCTTCCAGTGCACCGAATGCCGCCGTTGCTCTCTATTTTGTCCCTACGGCATTGACACAGCTGAAATCACCATCATAGGTCGGGAACTCCTGAATCTTCTCGGTTGCAACATAGACTGGATCATGGGACCCGTATCCAACTGCTACCGCACGGGAAACCATCTGGGTATTCAGCCTCATGCATTCCGTGACATGATTGAATTCTTCTGCGACGAAATAGAAGGTGTTACAGGCGTTCGACCCGAACCGTCCTTTAACCGTAAGGGCGCCGAAATCCTATTTGTAACCCCATCAGGTGACGTATTCGCCGACCCGGGAACTTATACCTGTATGGGATATCTTATGCTTTTCCATGAATTGGGTCTCGACTACACCTGGAGCACATACGCATCGGAGGGTGGTAACTTTGGCTTTTTCACCTCTCACGAAATGGCAAAGCGGCTTCACTATAAGATCTATGCAGAAGCGGAACGCCTCGGGGTAAAATATATTATAGGCGGCGAATGTGGCCACATGTGGCGTCTCATTCATCAGTATTTATCTACCTGGTGGGCTCCACCAAAAAATCTGGAGGTCCCTGTATCTCCTATAACAGGAACCCGCTTTGAACACGCTAAGTCAACCAAGATGATCCACATTGTTGAATTCACCGCGGATCTTATCAAACATGGAAAACTAAAACTCGATCCGAGCAGAAACGACAATCTAGTGGTCACTTTCCACGACTCCTGTAATGTGGCTCGAGGCATGGGAATGTTTGAAGAACCTAGATACGTAATCAAGAACGTGTGCAATAATTTCTACGAGATGCCACCTGAAACTACAAGAGAGCAGACCTTCTGCTGCGGAAGCGGATCTGGATTGAACACTGACGAATATATGGAAATGAGAATGAGGGGAGGGTTACCAAGAGCAAACGCTGTAAAATATGTAAATGAAAAACACGGCGTTAATATGCTCGCC
Organism: Thermodesulforhabdaceae bacterium; assembly: GCA_037482015.1. Lineage (NCBI taxonomy): Bacteria > Pseudomonadati > Thermodesulfobacteriota > Syntrophobacteria > Syntrophobacterales > Thermodesulforhabdaceae > Thermodesulforhabdaceae bacterium. The sequence continues at coordinate 121,767 of JBBFKT010000005.1, read as the reverse complement.
TGTATCTGCGCCATAGACCGTGCTGTTCTTACACCTCTTATGAACTATTGGGTCCCCGGCGTTCAGGTTACTGGAGTTCACGAACTGGTTGGTAATGCTCTAATTATGACCGGTGAACAGGAACGAACAACCAACCTGCGTGGTGAACCTTTGCCAGGTATGGAGGAAGAAACCGATGAAGATCTATGATGCAAAACCCATTTTGATCGGTTTAGTTATATTCATAGGCTTTGTTAGCCTGCCCTTCTGGCTAAACGGCGGCAAGGCTTCCCCTCCGCCCGATCCCAAGCTCGACACACCAGCAATACAAATTCTTGAGAAGAAGGAATGTGTGGCGAGCAAAGACTACATGAGAAAAGCCCACATGGTGGTTCTTAACGATTGGAGAACTCAGGCGGTTCGCAACGCAAAACGTTACTACGTAACTGCAGGAGGAACTACTTATCCAGCCAGTCTGCAGCGTGCCTGTATGAGATGCCACTCCAATAAAGCTCAATTCTGCGATACCTGTCATAACTATATAGGGCTGGCACCATACTGCTGGGACTGCCATCTGCCGCCGAAACAGGAAACAGCTCAGGCAACCAAGAAGTAAAGAGGAGAAGAGACAATGGATGAAAAAAGAAGGAATTTTCTTAAGATAACAGGTGCTTGCGTTCTGGGAGTCTCGCTCCTACCTGCGCTAAAAGTATCAGCCGCAAAAAAGGTCACAGAAGAAAAGGGACCAACTTATAAAGCGCATCCAAAGGCTCTTCATGGGAAACGCTGGGCTATGGTGGTGGATGTTAAGCGTTGCCAGGAACAAAACAAAAAAGGCGAATGTCGAAAATGCATTGAAGCCTGTCATAGCCTTCATAATGTGCCCACAATTCCAAACGAGAAAGAAATCAAGTGGATCTGGAAAGACAATTTTGAACATTCATTCCCGGGCACAGCTCATGAATACGTGCCGGAGGATTTCCACGAAGGGCCCTTTATTTTGCTTTGTAACCATTGTTCTAACCCGGCTTGCGTCAGAGTATGCCCGACTAAAGCCACATTTCAGCGAGCCGATGGTATTGTTATGATGGATCATCATCGCTGTATAGGCTGTAGATACTGCATGGCGGGATGTCCTTTTGGAGCAAGAAGCTTTAATTGGCGTGATCCAAAGCTATATCTTACCCAGCTTAACTATGACTACCCGATAAGACGTCGAGGCGTGGTAGAAAAATGCACCTTCTGCGATGAACGTTTGGGAGAGGGATTGCTTCCTGCCTGCGTAGAGGCCTGCCCTGCAAAAGCTCTAATATTTGGAGATCTAGATGATCCATCATCTGAAGTGCGTCGCATACTTAGTAAGCGGCTCAGCCTTCGCAGGAAGCTAGAGGTTGGAACACAACCGAATGTGTATTACCTGGTGTAACCCATATTTCTCTCAGTGAGGTAGAGCCATGTTTGACAGAGTTTTCACTAAATCAGGGGATGATTTTAAGAAGCTGTTAAAGTTGCTTAGCGTGTTTATAGGGCTTGGATTTATATGTTACCTGTTTCAATACTACCGAGGCTTGGGCATCACGGGCATGAGCCGTGATGTTTCCTGGGGATTGTATATCGCCCAGTTTACTTTCCTCGTTGGAGTTGCAGCTTCCGCTGTTATGGTGGTGCTCCCCTATTATCTCCATAACTTCAAAGCCTTTGGTAGGATTACCATTCTTGGAGAATTCCTGGCTATAGCCGCCGTCTCCATGTGTCTCCTATTCATTATCGTTGACCTTGGAATGCCTCATCGTCTTTTCAATGTGCTTCGTTACCCCACTCCCAACTCCATACTTTTCTGGGACATGGTGGTTCTAAACGGATACCTACTCCTGAACATACTCATCGGCTGGAATGTGCTTGATGCAGAACGCATGGGCGTTGCACCTCCAAAATGGGTAAAACCTCTTATCTATGTCTCCATACCCTGGGCAGTCAGTATTCACACTGTAACGGCCTTCCTTTACGCAGGTCTTCCAGGACGTCATTTCTGGTTGACGGCTATTATGGCTGCGAGATTTCTTGCTTCGGCATTTTCTTCAGGTCCTGCTCTTTTGATACTGCTTGCTCTCTTCATCAAGAAGAGAACTAAATTTGATCCCGGCGAAGAAGCTATCCAGGCTCTGGCAAAAATCGTAACTTATGCTCTCATCATCAGCGTCTTTTTCGTGCTCCTGGAACTTTTCACCGCTTATTACAGCCAGGTTCCAGGTCATACGAACCACTTTAACTATCTATTGTTTGGTCTTCACGGTCACGCTGAACTTGTGCCCTGGACATGGCTGTCAAACATCCTTGCTGTGGTTGCTCTTGCGCTTCTCATCAATCCCAACACTCGAAAACAGGAAAAGACCCTTAAGATTGCATGTTTTGCCACTTTCTTCTCGCTCTGGATCGAGAAAGGAATTACGCTTGTTATTACAGGTTTTATCCCCAACACATTTGAAACCATTACTCGCTACATACCGACAATTCCCGAAGTGTTTATTACTCTTGGGGTCTGGTCAGCAGGATTCTTTATCCTAGCTGTGCTGTATAAGATAGCCGTAAGCATTAAAGAAGAATTAGGAGCATAAAAGAGTTCAACCAATATTCTTTTCAAATAACCCCGCCAGATTTTAGTGGCGGGGTTTATTTTATGAGGAGGCCTCAGTCTATGTTCAAAATTATGCTGCCCGAAGATAAAATCCCAAAAAAATGGTATAATGTAGTTGCTGATTTACCCAGTCCTTTAGAGCCGGTTTTGCATCCAGCTACCGGACAACCTGTAAAGCCAGAAGACCTTGCTGCCATTTTCCCGCCAAGTCTTGTTGAACAAGAAGTAAGTCAAGAAAGGTGGATTGATATACCGGAACCTGTTTTACAGAAGTATCTTATATGGCGCCCGACACCTTTGAGACGAGCTCTAAATCTCGAACGTTATTTGAATACCCCTGCTCGCATTTACTACAAGGACGAAGGCGTAAGCCCCCCAGGAAGTCATAAACCCAACACTGCCATTCCTCAGGCGTATTTCAACAAAATAGACGGCACAAAAAAGATATGCACCGAAACCGGAGCAGGCCAATGGGGAAGCGCTCTAGCCTTTGCCACATCCTTTTTTGGAATCCAGTGCGAAGTTTACATGGTTAAAGTAAGTTACAATCAGAAACCATACCGCAGGATCATGATGGAGGCGTGGGGAGCCACATGCATACCGAGCCCAAGTGACAAGACGGACACAGGAAGATCCATTCTGGCGAATGATCCTGATTCACCCGGAAGTCTAGGAATAGCTATCAGCGAAGCCATAGAAGCAGCAATAACCCACGAAGGGGCTAGATATGCACTGGGAAGCGTTCTGAATCACGTATTGCTCCATCAGACAATCATTGGGCTTGAGGCCCAGGAACAAATGAAACTTCTAGGAGAACATCCTGACGTAGTTATAGGCTGCGTAGGTGGAGGAAGCAATTTTGCGGGTCTTGCCTTTCCCTTTGTGAGAGACAAGATTTACGGGAAAGATATTGATATCATAGCCGTGGAGCCAGCTTCGTGCCCTACTCTTACCAAAGGTCCATACACCTACGACTTTGGCGACACCGCTAAAAAAACTCCTCTGCTTCCCATGCATACTCTGGGGCATCATTTTGTTCCACCTCCACTACATGCAGGAGGATTGCGATATCATGGAATGGCTCCACTGGTGAGCAAACTTTTTGCGGATGGGTTAATTCGAGCAAAGGCGGTTCAACAACTTGACACCTTCCCGGCCGGAATTACCTGGGCAAGGACAGAAGGTTACATCCCTGCACCCGAAACGACTCATGCCATATCAGTTGTGATTGAAGAAGCTCTAAAAGCTAAAGAGGAAGGACGAGAAAAGGTGATACTATTTTGCTGGAGCGGTCACGGCCTTCTCGATATGGCAGCTTATCAGGCTTATATGGAAGGCAAATTAACAAATTATTCTCTTTCTGAAGAAGAAATTTCCGAAACGTTGAAAGCTATAGAAAATCTTCCTAAGTTGCGAAGATAAAAGGATGGTAAACACAGGCTATACATAAATAAGGCAGGAACAAACCGAATATTCATTCACCTTGAGGGAATTTCTGAAAGAAAAATTGTTGTAGGGGTAACCCTGTGTGGTTACCCCTACATTACAAAGAATAAGGGATTTTTCGAATAACCCTTCTACCCCTGGAATTTTATAAAGTTTGATCTTTTAAGATCGAAGTCAGTTCGAAAACAAGCTCGTTTAGCTCGCAGATTCTCTGAGATCCCATTTTCATAAATCGGATCTGCGCGACAGATTGGTTCAGTTCATCATCCCCTATAATCACAGATACCATCGCTCCTGACTTGTCGGCTGATCTCATCTGGCTTTTCGCGCTTTTGGGTTCGTAATCCATTTCCACAGACAAACCAGCTTCTCTAAGTTGTTGAGCAATAAGAAATCCCTTTCTACGAGCGGCTTCTCCAAGAAGAACCATAAAAACGTCAATATTAGGCTTCTGGTATAAAGCTCTCGAGTCATCCATAAGCAGCATTATACGTTCAATACCGAGGGCAAAACCTATACCTGGCAAGTCTGGTCCTCCCAAATCCTTCATCAAACCGTCATATCGCCCTCCACCTCCCACGGCATTTTGAGCTCCCAGGTGTTGTGTAACAATCTCAAAGGCAGTGCGAACGTAATAATCTAACCCTCGCACCATAACCGGATTAACTACATAGCTAACTCCAAGATCATCAAGATAGGACCTAACATGCCCAAAATGAGTTTCGCAGTCCTTACACACAAAGTCTATGAGACGTGGAGCATCCTGAAGAGCTGATTTACATTGAGAAACTTTACAATCAAAGCATCTTAAGGGATTTCGAGTAATCCTTCGAACGCAGTCCGGGCATAAAAGTTCCGTTCGCTCTTTGAGATAATCCTGAAGGACGGATCTAAATTGAGGCCTGCAAATAGGACATCCCAGAGTGTTCAATTCGAGCGAGATATCCTTTACCCCCAGCGTTTGTAAAAACTGCACTGCCATAAACATAAGCTCTGCATCTAGTATCGGATCTCGAACTCCAAAGGCTTCCACGTCAATTTGATGAAATTGCCGATAGCGCCCCTTTTGAGGCCTTTCATGCCTGAACATAGGCCCAATGAGGAAGAATTTAAGGTCGCGAGTTGTATGGAGCTGATGCTGGATAAAAGCTCTTATGATAGAAGCTGTTGCTTCGGGACGAAGCGAAAGGGATCTCCCTTTAGAATCGTAAAAGGTGTACATCTCTTTTTCAACAATATCTGTGGCTTCTCCTATACTTCTGGCGAAAAGTTCGGTTGCTTCCAGAAGAGGTGTCCTAATTTCACGATATCCAAAACGCTGGAATATAGACCTTGCCGTTTCCTCTAAAAAACGCCATTTTCCCACTTCCTCGGGCAGGATGTCCATCATGCCTCTTACGGCTTGCAACGGCTGTTTCACAAACATCTCCTTTCGCTCAAGAATTTTTCCTAAGGATCTGAATAGCCGTATTAATTTACTTAAGAACACCGCCAACTTCAACAATGCCACGACACGGTTATTAGAAAAATATCCTTTCTTTTCTCTGAGGGTGTTCTAAAACTTCCCTTATGGGGTAGCTAAACATAGAAAAAGCAGGGACGAAACTCAGCTTAGAAGACCTTCCCAGACTCGGGTAGCTAAAAATATTATTCACCATGTGACTGTAGGGGCGCACGGCCTTGCGCCCCTACAATTTGGTGCGGAGTTTTTTAGAACACCCTCAGTAGGGGCATGGCATGCCATGCCCCTACGATACGGCTCGGGTTATCGTCGCGATTTTTTAGAACACCCTCTTTCTTTTCTCTTGACGAAGATTCTAAGCTTTATTAGGAAGCTTTTTTCCGTAAAAATCCTATCTGCTTGGAGGTGCCAGGATAAAAAAATATGGAATTAGCAAGTTGGGGATTTGCCCTTGTAGGTTTAATAATTTTGTGGCTGCTTAAATAAAATTCTTGACTAGCGGAAAATCTAAGTAAAAGTTTTAAGAATGCAACGTAAATTACCGAATACTAAAGGGAGGTTACGCTTCATGGCTGCGGCTAAGAAAAAAGTTGATCAGCAGGTCGTTAAAAAACCAGCGCCTAACCCAGTTCGATGCAAAGAAGGAAAAGGAGTAAGGAATTTTGATTGTCCCTATTACGACGACTGTCTCGATAAAGCCGCTCGTGCCATGTGGCCGGGGTTTACATGTGGAGAATGTGAAAATTACGAGGAACAAAGCACGTAAAAAACAGAGCGGGAGATAAAAAATGTCTCGCATTATGTCTATCAGTTTGAGCGGTATGATTAATGCTGCTCAGCGCATGAACGTAATATCTCACAATGTCGCAAATACACAAACACCGGGTTTTAAAGCTCAGAGAGTGCATTCTGCCGATGTGGTAACAGGAAGCGGTGAAGGGGCTGGAGTATCACTCCTCGCTCTTAGCCATTCCACATCGCCAGGACCAATTATAGAAACCGGCGACTGGAGCAACCTAGCTCTGAACGGATCAGGGTATTTTGCCCTTCAGGACCCTAGTGGGAAGGTTCACTATACAAGAAACGGATCATTTCATCTTGATGACCAGGGCTTTCTCGTAAACGATCAGGGCTACAGGTTGATGAACTCTCAGGGAAATCCTATCCCATCGCTAGATCCTTCCTCATATAATGCTTTTCAGGTCGATGATCAGGGACATATATGGGGAATTAGATCAGACGGCACGGTTCAAAACTTAGGAAATGACTATCAAATAGGTGTTGCAAAATTTCCAAACGAATCAGGATTGGTATCCGAAGGAGGAACCCTGTACATGGCATCTCCTCAGTCCGGCCCGCCTGATATGGGACAACCTGGTTCTGATGGCAGAGGTTTACTGATAAGCGGATTTATAGAAGGATCTAACGTAAGAATTGAAGAAGAAATGGTTGGAACAATTTTGGCTAAAACGGCCTACGAAGCAAACGCCAAGGTTATTTCTACCGCAAACGACATGAATAAGGCTCTCCTTGACATAAAAACATAGACCAACAATTGAAACTTTCTGACCCGTGTTTGTGGGAGCCCAGCATTGCTATGCTCCCACAATTGCTTTATTAAAAGCAGAACAAAGTGAAGTTGTTCGAAAATTGTCCTTTATTTGAGATCTTTTTACCTCCCTACGTTTTTATGAAGTTGGAACAAGATCGTTGGAATAATACCTAATGGGTAGGGGCATAAAATGCCATGCCCCTACCATATGGCAACCGCGAGAGTTATCACCGGGATATTTTTTGAACGCTATCAAACAAAGCGGAAGTTTATTTTTTCTCTACGTTATTTTACGAATCCAGCCGAAAATATCTTCTTTTTCTCCGTATTGAATTCCCACGATTTCATCGTAAAACTTCCTGGACCATTCACCCACCTGACCGTTACTTACAACATAGCTTTTATCACGATAGCAAATCTCGCCCACAGGAGATATAACGGCAGCGGTTCCAGTTCCAAAGCACTCCTTCATCTCACCGGATTGAGCGGTTTCTATCACTTCATCTATGGTAATAGGCCGTTCGCTGACCTTGATTCCCCAGTGTTTAGCCATGTGAATTACAGAATCTCTGGTTACCCCAGGAAGGATAGAACCGCTAAGAGGCGGTGTGATAAGTTCATCGCCTATGCGGAAAAATATATTCATTGTCCCTACTTCTTCCACATAGCGACGCTCAACAGCGTCAAGCCATAGCACCTGAGTAAACCCTTTTTTCTTTGCCTCTTCAGCGGCGTAAAGACTTGCTGCGTAGTTTGCCATTGTTTTAGCTTCGCCTACACCTCCGCGGACGGCTCTAACATATTCGTCGGTTACATAAATCTTTACCGGGTTGAACCCTTCTGCGTAATAGGCTCCCACAGGACAGGTGATAATGTAATAAAGATACTTATGGGCAGGCCTCACGCCCAGAGCTGGTTCAGTCGCTATCATGGTTGGACGAATGTAAAGCGAGGTTCCCCGATTTTTTGGCACCCAGTCTGCGTCAAGTTTAAGGAGCGTTTCCAAAACCTGCATTTGAACATCGGTATCAATTTCCGGCATACACATGCGCCTGGCAGAGCGGTTGAATCTTTCAAAGTTTTTGTAAGGCCTGAAGAGCTGTATGGTGCCATCGGCACATCTGTAAGCTTTCAGACCTTCAAAAATACCCTGACCATAATGCAAAACCATAGCTGCTGGATCTAGGCTTAGATTCTCATAAGGTACTATACGAGCGTTGAGCCAGCCTTTACCAATCTCGTAATCCATAAGGAACATATGGTCGCTGAAATGTTTGCCAAAGACAAGGTTATTCTCATCTTGCGGCTTGGGTCTTCGTTGCCCTTCACTTGCGGGGGAAATCTGAATTTGTATCATCAGCAAAGCCTCCGTTAACATAATTGTTGATATTTCAAAAATAAATTCTCAATTACGATACAGATTGATAAGACTATGAGGCACAGTTTTCAAGAGAAAATCTAGGAGGTCAGTCATGCAAACAACAGGTAGTATGTTAAAACCTGCTGTAGTCACGGTTGGAAATGAAATTATCTGGGGAGAACGCCCGGACGACAACAGACTGTGGATGTTAAATGAGCTACGCCTGCAAGGCCTATCAGCTAATATAGCTGTAAGCCTCCCAGATGATGAAGAAATTATCGGGCAATGGATCGGCGAACTCAAGGCTTATCAATGTAGCCCAATTTTCGTATCCGGAGGCATTGGAGGCACTCATGACGACAGAACTCGTCAGGGAGTTGCGATTGCCCTTGGGAAGCAACTTATTAAACATGAGGAATGTTTCCGTATTCTCGCGGAAAAATACGGCTCAAGATTTACAGAACAACGTCAACGGATGGCATGGCTCCCCGAAGGATCGTCCCTTATTCCAAATCCTATAGGTGCACCGGGATTCATGGTGGATAATATCTTCTGCTTCCCAGGCTTTCCCGAAATGTTAAAGCCAATGTTTCAGTGGGTTTTCCATGAAATACTTGCAAAAAATCTTGCCAGAGCTCCCTTGGTAACAAAAGAATGGTTGTTACCCATAAGTGAGGGCGAGATTGGGGAACTTATAGAAAATTTTGCAAGGCAACACCCAGAAGCTTATATAGGACTTTATCCCCATATCATAAAAGGCACAAAACAACAGGTAACTGTAAGACTAAGATATCCCAGGGAAAGACAGGACATTCCTGACACGCTTGACAGGCTAATCAATTCTATGGGATTGAGGACATAATTAAGGCAAAGGGTTACTAACGTAAAAAGATTCAACCAATTGTGTGCAAAATGTAAAGAACTGTAATGCTGTTTAGCCGTATAAGGTAACTATTAACACAAGATACCGTGAACCACTGATCGAAATAAACATTGTTGTTAAGGCAATCCATAGAAAGCGAGGGGTAAAATATGAAGATAGGCGTTATGACAAGCGGTGGGGATTCTCCAGGAATGAATGCGGCGGTAAGAGCCATAGTTCGTCAGGCTCTTAATCACAGCATAGAAGTGTTTGGTATAGAAAACGGCTTTGAAGGGCTTGTATCAGGACAGATAAGATCCCTCGGCTGGCATGATGTCGGCGGCATCATTAACCGTGGCGGAACTTTTCTGGGCACAGCTCGATCCGAAAAATTCAGGACCCTGGAAGGAAGACGGGAAGCTGCTAAGAATCTTGTTCGCTTTCAGATTGACGCGCTGGTTGTTATTGGAGGCGACGGATCACTCACGGGCGCCAAGGTATTAGCAGATGAGTGGGAAGAGCATATAAAAGTCTTTCAAGCCGAGGGAATTGATACAAGTCAGGTGAACACATTAAAGATCTTAGGACTTCCTGGTTCAATCGATAACGATCTTTACGGCACTGATATGTCCATTGGTGCCGACACCGCCTTAAACCATATTATCAGGGCTATGGATGATCTCACATCTACGGCGGCTTCTCATCAGCGAACCTTCGTCATAGAAACCATGGGCCGCCACTGTGGATATCTGGCTCTTATGGCTGGACTGGCTGGTGGAGCATCATGGATACTTATTCCCGAAGAGGAACTAGATATTCGGTGGCATCAGAAAATGATCGAAGCCATAGATAAGTCTCGCAAAGCTGGAAGATCTCACCAAATGATAGTGGTTTCCGAAGGAGCAAGGCACCCAGATGGACTTAAAATCAAATCCGAAGAAATTAAAGAACTCATCTCAAAAAAGCTTGGGCTAGATGTCAGGTTAACCGTTTTAGGTCACATCCAAAGAGGAGGGGCTCCGACAGCTTTTGATAGGATTCTTGCAACAAGGCTAGGTGTTGCAGCTGTTGATTTTCTTGTGGAAAATCAGAATAGCCAGGTTTGTCATATGGTAGGGCTTATTAAAAATAAACCTGCCTTTACACCACTTGAGGAGGTAATTTCCAAGAGCAGAGAAGTGGGGGAAGCTGTTGAAAACGGTGACTATAAACGTGCTCAAGAACTTAGAGGCGAAAGTTTCAGAAAGGCTCTAGAGCTTGCCAAAATGTTATCTCAGATACATCCCGCCAAAACTTGCTCCGATGAAGGTTCTGTTCTCGTCTTCACAGGAGGAGCCGACTCCCCTGGAATGAACACTCTCTTGAGCGTGCTCGGACGTTGTCTATTAAACCATGGCATTAGAGTAGTTGCGGCAAGAAACACTTTCCTTGGGCTAATTCAGGGGGATATTTCCACTCTAACATGGGATGAACTGGTAAAATGGATTAACAGACCAAGTTCCGAAATTGGCACAATGAGAATAGAACTCAAAGACAGCGATTACGCAAAAATATCTGAACAACTGGAGCGTCATAAAATTATAGGCATTGTGGCAGTGGGAGGACTTAAAACTTATTACTACATGGAGAAATTTGTAACTTTGAGAGAACGATTCCCAAGTTTCAACATTCCCGTTATTCTTATTCCAGCGTCAATAGATAATAATCTGCCAGGAACTGAATTCTCCATAGGAGCCGATACCGCTCTAAACGCTGTGGTTGATGCAGTGGATAAAATCAGGAACACAGCAGGAGCCAGCCGTCGAGCTTTCATAGTTGAAGTTATGGGACGCCAGAGCGGGTTTTTAGCTCTTATGGGAGCCATGGCTTCTGGAGGCGAAAAAGCCTACATTCCCGAACAGGGTATCTCCCTAAAGGATCTCGTAAATGATGTTGAAATGCTTAAAGAAAGTTTTGAATGTGGCAAAAAAATGGTGGTCTTTTTGAAAAACGAGGCTTCATCAAGATATTACACAACTGACTTTATCCGAAGGGTGTTTGAAGAAGAGGGTGGTGGAAAATTTGGTGTAAGAACAACTATATTGGGACACATTCAGAGAGGTGGAATGCCAACAGCTTTTGATCGTGTGCTTGCCTGTCGTTTCGGCGCCTATGCAGCTTCTCTAATGACAGAGTTCATTAACGAAAAGGATCAATCTAAAAGCGCTGTTGTATTGGGTATAAGAGGGCGGGGAATTGCAGCAACACCTTTAGAAGAAGCTATGAACGAAATGGATAGGGAAAACGACAGACCAAAAAATCAATGGTTTCTTGAACTAATAGACGTGGCAGATAAACTCGCTCTCCCCTTCCCTTATTGCAACCGTCGCTGAAACTTTTGCTCAATGCGGCATACGGATTCGTAATGAGCATCCCTTGCAAAAGAATTTGTTTCAACAAGGCGATAAAGAGCTCCATAAAGCCTGTCAAAATGTTCAAGATCATTACAAACAAGGAGGCAATCTATGCCTGCAAGAGTCGAACGTTCAACTATAATTTCTGGCGAGAAGTGATCAGAAATGGCTTTCATATCCAGATCATCGCTTAACACAAGCCCTTCGAATGAAAGGCGTTTTCGGAGCCATTCTCGACACACAGTAGTTGACAGAGGACCTGGCCATTGAGGATCCCAGAGTGGATATATTCCGTGAGAAATCATTATGCCCCACACTCCAGCTCTGATAGCTGCTTCAAAGGGTTGAAGATCGGCTCTCATATCTGAAGGAGAAAGCCATACTACAGAAAGCTTTTTCTCATGAGGATCAACCAAACCACGGGAAAGTCCGGGAAAATGTTTAGCTACTGAATGGACGCCCTGTTTCCTATGGATCTGAATCCAGAGAGAACCCAAAAGTCCAACTTCAGCCGGGTCGCTACCGAAGGAGCGGGTCCCAAGAAAATGGGTTTTTTCGTTGTGGACCCTATCAAGGACGGGGGCAAGGTTAACGTTAATACCGTGAAATCTAAGAACTTGAGCCGTTTCCGATGACGATCGGGATATATTCATCTGCCGCTCTTCAGGAGTTTTCCCGGTTGTTACCATAAGCCAGGGGGCCGGATTTTCCAAAAAAGGAAGTCGCCTTACCGTTCCCCCTTCCTGATCTACCGCAATGAAAAGCTTTCTTCCTAAATGGGCTAATGCGTTAGATTGGATGGTCGATATAAGCTCGGAAAGCTGTCCAGAATCCACAATATTTCGTCTGAAAAGAACCAAGCCCCCAATCTGATATTCGTTTATAAGTGATCTAAGTTCATCATTCCAGGTCGTTCCATTAAAACCAACCCAGAAACGAATGCCAGCAGTGCTTTTAAGAAGTTTGGACATAGTTTAGCGCAGATCCTTTCATTTGGAAACCGCTTCAGGTAGCTCCTGGCAATCCTTGAAAAGAGCAAAGCCTAGCGTCTTTCTCCAAATCCATAGCGACAAACTTTTTTAAACACACCATCAAAAACCGAATTCAGCAAGCAAAGCATCCACGTCTTCTTGGGATTTTAGAGCATCCTCTTTCTTTTCGTGAGCAGGTCCGTAAAGAAACTCTTTAGGAGCTTTATCCTTTTCTTTCTTTCTTCCAGAAACGGGAATACCAAAGCTTGTGATGAGATTTATCAAGCTCAATTCTAAGTCCTTCAGAAGACGCATGATTTTTATAATGATCTGACCGGTCAGATCCTGAAAGTCCTGAGCCGTCATAATTTTTAGGAGATCTTCCTGATCTGCTTGAAGCTGAACCTGTAAAGTATCTAGCAAGTTCATAACTTCTTGAAGATTCGCTTTAGCATTATCTCCAAGAGGATAAAGAACTTTCAAGATGGTCCTCATTCTAGCCAGGGTGGTTTCCGCTTCGTTCTTACGATTCTGTAACAACTCCACATGATCCAAGGTTGTGTTAGCGGCGTGCTCTGTGAGCTTAAGAATATGTTCCAACCGATCTCCCGAATCTGGAAGCTTTTCTTCTACAAACTCTCTAAGCTGAGGATCTAAAGACCGAGATAGATTTTTCAAAGCGTCATGAAGCTGTCTAGCTAATTTTCCTATTTCATCATACAAACTCTCATTCGAACACTGATTTTCTGCAAGTTCCTTAAGAATTTCTCTTGCTCGAATAACATTGCCATGAGCAAAGGCAAACATAAATTCCTTGATTTTTCCTACAACCCAGGACAACTTTGGATCGACATAATTGCTTTTTTCAAGAATATCTTCATCAGGGTCAGAAAGGGCAAATACACGCTTAAGGTATGAAATGATGGAACTTTTGGCAGGGAATCGGATGGAAACAAAGCCATCCCCACTTAAGTCAAATATTTCACCCCCGGCTCTTTCTACAAAAACCTTAAGGCTCGACACTTCAGACTTAATTTCATCGTACTCTGGTGAAGACTCTAGTATGGCTTCGATTTTGACATTTTCATTTTCTTCTTTTTCGCCTTCCCTGGCTGTATAGCCAGCATTAGGATCGATACCTGTAAGTTCGTAAAATTCAGCCAGATGTTCTGGGGCTGGCTTTTCGCCGTTAGATCCCAGCCTTTCTCTAAGCGTTGCAAAGGCGAACTGCAAAAGCTGTTTAATTTCAGCGCTAGAAGGATCGTCCCAATCAAGCCATTGAACAAAGGATTTTACAGAAATAGCTAATTGGGCAAGATTCTTGAATCCCTTATTTGACGATACAAAAGAGAGTCTATCAAGCTGGTTTAATAAGTCGTCCTTTTTATAATTAGCTCCAGCAGTCGAGCATGACGCTTCTAAAGTAGCAAAAATTTCTATTAGCTCTCCCATAATTTACCTGATTCCCCTTTCAAAAGCTGTAACGATGCCTTTTACATCTATGATTAGAGCGACTCTACCGTCGCCAAGAATCGCACCACCTGAAATCCCCATTACATGTTTTAAGGCACTTCCAAGACTTTTAATTACTACTTCCTGTCTTCCAATAATTTCATCAGCCAGAAGACAGTAATCACGTCCATCTTCGCTAACAACAAGGAGCAGAGCCTCCCATGGATTGTAGTTAAGTGGTTCAAGCCCCAAAAGTTCATGGAGCCTCACAAGCGGCATGAGCTTGCCTCGAACGTTAATCATCTCACCTTTGCCATGCACCGTTCTGTAATCATCAACAGACGGGCGGAACGATTCTTGCAAAGAAACTGTTGGAACTACATAACGTTCAGATCCCACCTTGATAATCATTCCGTCTATGATTGCCATTGTGAGAGGCAGTTTTAGCTGAAAGAGGGTTCCTTCACCGCGTTTACTTTTTATTTCTATTTTACCCCGCAGTTCCTCTACTGTGCGCTTTACAACATCCATCCCGACTCCACGACCGGATACATCGGTTACTTCATCTTTGGTGGAAAAGCCGGGATGAAAGATTAAATCGAATAGAACACTTTCATCTAGTTTATCTTCTGGCTGGACAAGCCCTCGCTCAATCGCTCGTTTTCGAATTTTTTCCGCGTCTAATCCTTTGCCGTCGTCTCTGATATCAATGACGATATTCCCACCTTTCTGTTCCGCTGATAAAAATATCGTTCCATGCGGTGGCTTTCCAGACCTAACTCGCTCCTCCGGCGGTTCAATGCCATGATCCACAGCATTACGTATCATATGAACAAGAGGCTCATAAATCTGGTCAACCATGTTACGATCTATCTCGGTCTCTTCTCCCGACATTTGAAGGACAACTTCTTTTCCTGATTTTCTAGAAAGATCCCTTACAAGGCGAATCATTTTTTGAAACGTTGCCTTTATGGGCACCATTCTAAGAGATGTGCTTATGCGCTGAAGCTCACCGGTAATACGTCGGAGTTGAACGATGTCTTTCTGGAATTTTTGATCCTTTATCTTCTGAACCTCCGGATTCTGAAGCACCATAGATTGAGCAATAACCAGCTCACCAATCATATCCACGAGGTTATCGAGCTTATGAGTATCAACTCTTATTGAAGCAACAGACTCTTTCAATTGTTTCTGCTCTCTAATAGCAAGTGCCACGTCCTTAGGTGCTGCAGCACCTTTTTCTACAAGCTTTTCGCCAATTCTCTTGCCCTCTTGCCTAGCTTCTTGAAGCGCTTCTTCGATCTTTTCTTCTTCTACAACGCCTTTTTCAACAAGTATTTCACCCACTTTGGGGATTCTTATAGGAGGATTAGCCTGGGTTGGGTCAAAGTTTCTTACGTATTTTAGGAACTTACTTACTCTAGCATCCCCCTGAACGGTTATTTCCCCTTTTGCCAGACCAGCCTCGAGGGTTGTCAACTGTTCTTTGAGTATATCCACGGCTTGAAGAACAATATCTATGACTGACTCAGTGACAGGAAAGTTTCCCGATCGGGCACCATCTAGCAGATTTTCAACTTCATGGCTGAGTTCGTGAATATCCTTCAAGTTTAGAAAGCCGGCAACCCCTTTAATGCTGTGAAAGGGTCTAAAAATAGCATTGATGACTTCCTTATTTTCGGGATCTTCCTCAAGCGAAATAATGTTGAGTTCTATAGATGCTAGATGTTCTCGAGATTCTTCAAGAAAGTCTTTGAAAAGATCAGGGTCTTCAACTGGTATAGAAACCAACTGAGCTGCCCTCTCTTCATCCTGTTTATCCTTATCGAGAGAAATCTCCAGAGATGATTCCTTTTCTGGCGTTTCACTCATTAGGTCAATCGTAATGGGTTCTATGTCTCTTTCATCGGACTGTATTTGATCCGACTGCTGAAAAGAAGTAAAAGATGGTGGAACATCAGTTTCTTCTAAGATGACGGATTCCTCAGATGCACGATCGCAAAGCATACGAATTGTTTCATGTATGGTTTCCCAGTCTTTTGGAGGGTCCGAAGATTCCTCAAGTATAAGCTTTTTGAAGATACTTTTTAGCTGGTTAACAAGTTCGGTCTCTTGAGCGGAAAGGCTAAAAGCTTCCAGTTCATCGAGGAGATTGAGTATCTCACCCATACCCATTAGATCGTCCATACCAGCTATAACGCTGGTGGCTATTCTATCCAGCAATTCTTGTTTCGATCGTCCACTCATAGGATGCCCTTTATTCTTTAGGAATAATCTTTTCTAGCTTTTCTGCGAGAGTCTGAGCGGTAAATGGTTTAACGATATAATTGCTAACCTTTGCTTTAACAGCCTCGATAACATTTTCTTTCTGAGCTTCGGCTGTCACCATAAGAAAGGGAATGTCTTTTGTGTCTTCATTAGAACGAACCCATTTCAGAAGTTCCAGCCCTGTCATTTTAGGCATATTCCAGTCTGAAATAATTAGATCCACTTTTTGAGTTTTTAGAATATCTACGGCGGCGGTTCCATCTTCAGCTTCAAGTATTTTTTTGAACTCCAGGTCACGTAATATATTGCGAACTATCCTTCGCATTGTAGCAAAGTCATCCACAACAAGAACTGTCATATCCTTATAGGACGGCACAGCTTTACCTCCTTTTATCCTTAATTTTTGGCTTTAGCCATTTGTTCCTTCTCATCCTCTTGTAGCATGCCAAGAATTACTCTTGGTATTTCAGAAAGAGGTGCAACCACATCTACTGCTCCAAGTTTAATCGCTTCCTTGGGCATCCCAAAGACTACACAAGTTTCCTCATCTTGGGCAATAGTCTTGGCTCCTGATTTTTTCATTTCCAGCAGTCCACTTGCCCCGTCCCGTCCCATTCCTGTCATGATTACTCCAATAGCATTAGCGCCTGCATAACGAGCTACAGAATGGAAAAGCACATCAACGGAGGGACGCTGATAACATACTAGGGGACCATCTTTCACTTCCACATAGTATCTTGCACCACTTCTTTTAAGAACCATGTGGTAGTTCCCCGGGGCAATAAGCGCAACTCCAGGAACAACAGAGTCTCCATTTTGAGCTTCTTTTACTGTGACTTGACAGAGGTTATTTAGGCGCTCAGCAAAAGCCTGAGTAAATTTGGGCGGCATATGCTGAACAATCACGATACCAGGTGATGTTGGGGGCATCTGAGTCAGAACGGCTTTGAGCGCTTCTGTACCTCCGGTGGAGGCACCCATTGCAATGACCTTGTGGGTTGTCTGAGCCAGGGAGAGTCTAGAAGTTTCTCTTACGGTTTCTACAGATGGTTTTTCATGTGGAGAAGCCTTCAATAGTTTAGCCTTAGCAGCCGCTCTAATCTTTTCCACCAACTGGACACTCATATCCCCCACAGAATAGGATCCCCCTGGTTTTACCATAACTTCCACAGCACCGGCTTCAAGAGCTTCTAAAGCCATTGCACTGTTCTTAGGGGTAAGGGAACTGACCACAATTGTGGGAACAGGATAATATTTCATTAGTTTTTTGAGAAAGGTCAAACCGTCCATTCGGGGCATTTCAATATCAAGAGTAATCACGTCGGGTTTTAAGGTCACTATTTTGTCCCTGGCAACATAAGGATCTGGAGCCGTCCCGACCACTTCAATATCGGGATATTTTGAAAGCTCCTGTGCAAAAATCTTCCTAACAATAGCAGAGTCATCCACAATTAGGACTCTTATTTTTCTCTTTGGTTCAATCACCGCCATATTTAACGATCTCCCTCGTAAGGATACCAATCTTCACTGCGAATGCGATCAACATGCAGGATCGCTATTTCGTTTGTAAAAGTATTAAAGACCACCTTCCGGCCTTTTTTCCCTCCCACATCTTCCGCTACTATAGGAATACCATAATTTTTGAGTATTTTTCGAGCAACGTCGATATTATCTCGAGCGATACAGGTAGATTCCGGTGATGCATTTATTGGCACAGCCCCACCTATGATTTGGGCTTCTATATCTTTAATCTCGCTGCCATCTTCTCGGAAAAACTTAACGAGAGCTATTGTCGCCACATTACCATAAATAGGCCTAGCATCTAGAGAGTTATGCGTTTCGGGATACAAAAAATAGTTCATGCCTCCACGCTGTCTTTTCCTATCCCAAAGGCATACTGAAACTCCACTTCCCAAAACAGTTGATATCAGAGTAGGCACACTGGGAATGTAAATATACCCCTTCCTGAGAAAATACTCGCTTTTCTGAACGTTTCGCTTGAAGTCCATAGCTAGTCTATAGATTCCTGGGAATTTCTCTTGATCATAAAACGCAGACGGTTACTTCACCCAACTTTTCCCCAAGCACAAAAAGAGGGAAGGATTGACACTGTTCGACTTTTTTTAATTCCTCAGGGTTTCCAATCTGAGGAAGACTTAACATATATTTTCCACCAGCCGAGCCCAAACAGTATCCTCCTACCATATTAGCTAATTCCTTAAGACAGTCTTCTACATCTTCACGCTTTATTTTATCCACGATCGTTCCCATAAAGTCAGCCGCCATTTGATAAGCAGAAGGTTCACTAAGAGTAATCACAATAAATATCTTGGAGTTATCACCTGACAGCTTTATATGAGAAGTAATCTTGTTTTTGCCTTTGTAAGATGGGTCTTCACCCGAAGAATCAAGTTCGGGCATAGTATAAAACATTTTCTCGAGGGTTTTAAAAATCGCTTCCTTCGCTAATTCCACCCACTGCATAGACAGGTTCTCCCATTATTCCTTTAAGATATTCCCTGATCTGATCGGGTTCAAAGGGCTTCCTTATATATCCCTGGGCTCCCAAAGACATAGCTCTTTGTAATCTCGTTTCGTCAGATTCCGTTGTTATCAAAACTACTGGCACATTATTAAAATCTTCTTTTTTCCGAAGCTCTTCCAGAAATTGATAACCATCCATAACAGGCATGTGAATATCTGAAAGAATAAGATCTACCCAGTTTGAATCAAGCACTTCAAGAGCTTCCTTGCCATTGGATGCCTCAAAAATTTCTCCTACATCAAAACCAGAAATCTGCAAAACCTTACGAATAACCTTTCTCATAGAACTGGAGTCGTCTACGATCAAAATATTGTATGACATAACACTCCACCTTACCCTTTAAAACTCAATCTCTCCGTCTCCAGATATTTTTAGAAAAACTTTTCCTGAATCAATGTGTAACCGCATTGTTCTATTAACAGACCCACCCACATCTTCTGCAGCAATTCTGACATTATTACGCCAAAAGAGCTTTTTTAGGATCATGTAATTCCTTTTGCCTATATTGAACACTCCATTTTCATCAAGTATTTGTCCACCCCCGGCAACTTTAACAATCATGTTAGCCTTTGTTGCTCCAAGACTGTAACACATCTTAAATAAAAGAGGAATACCCGTATCGCCAAACATAGCTGGATTTTTCTTGGCTTTTTCAGGATCTATTGATGATTCCGGAAGCATGTAATGGAGAAGCCCCCCTACTCTTACCACGGGATCGTAAACTGCCACTCCAATACATGATCCAAGGGAATAGGTAATGAGCACATCATCAGACTTATTGCTCACCGCCATATCCCCTACACCAACAACAATTCTTGCCATAAATCTTTCTCCTGCCCAGAAATAAATTTGCAACTTATTCTAGTTGTGGTTTTAAAGATATTCAGCAAAAGGGTCAAGATCTTTGACTCCTAACCTACTTAAAGATTTTCTAATATACAGCCAACCTGTTTAACATAGCGGGGGCAAGATTCTTGATCGCTCAATCAGTGTCAACGCAAACCAAAATGCTATCGCTTACGATATACCGCAGGGCGGACATAAATTAGATCATGTTTAAGACCTGCAAGACTTTCCGAATGCCCGACAAAAAAATATCCCCCCGGCGCAAGGTAGGAGGCCATGCGGTTTATGATGTCTTGTTGGGTGGGCTTGTCAAAGTAGATCATAACATTACGACAAAATATAACTTCAAAAGGTCCTTTAAAAGGGTAAGGTTCCTTGAGATTAAGTCTTCTAAAAACTACAACATCCTTTAACTTATTAGACACCTGATAAACATGCTCATTGTTCTGGCGAATCTTTTCAAAATATTTCTGCCGAAGGGCTGGTGGAACCTTTTGAACTCTTTCCCCAGAATAAACTCCACTAATAGCTAAACGAAGAACTCTTGTGGATATATCTGTCGCCAAAATCTTAAAATCCCAACCTGGTTTAACCGGTCTTTTTTCCAGGTATTCCAACACGCACATGGCTATACTGTATGGCTCTTCGCCAGAAGAGCATGCCGCACTCCACATTCTAATCCGTCGATCGTGTTCTTTCTCCTTCTTGTAAACAAGTTCCGGCAAAACAACTTCTTCGAGAAAAACAAAATGCTGCTCTTCACGGAAAAAATATGTGAGATTTGTTGAAATAGCATCTATAAAATTGATAAACTCTGCAAAGTTGTTGGGATTAGTCAGGTATCGATAGTAGTCCTCAAAGCTCTTTATTCCCGTGGCTCGAAGACGTTTGCTAAGTCTCGCTTGAAGAAGAGGTTTTTTTCCTTCATGAATGTTTATTCCAGCCGCTTCATATATTAGCTCACTGAATTTCCTGAATAAGGAATCACTCAACTCCTGATCCGCCATATAACAACTCCTAACCCCATATATTAAATGAACTCATTTTGCATTATATGTGGATGTTACCAGGTGGGCAAGTTATTTACGGAGGGTTTCTCCGTGAGGTTTCTCAAGCTTTAATTTTATCTTTACATCCATAGATTGAAGCATTTCCCAGGCCCGCTCTTCCCTTGTCAAAGAGCGAAGGCGGTTAAGCTCAACATCTTCGTTAGAAGGGCCGCTACGACAAACAATTTCATCATTCCTATCTTCACAGACTTCACCTCCAAGCGATCTAAAGGGCAACATTAATACGAAAGTAACAAGGATAGACAAACAAAGCCACCTTTTCACAGATAATCACCCCGCTTCCATTTAATAGATTCCAGGAAAGAGCACATTTTTATTTCCTCTTCAATTGACATTAAAGAGGTATCGGTCGAAGTTGTATCTTTACTTGTGAAATTCAACTTAGCCATTACATCTACAAGATCATCAATCTGTCTAAGATCAGTCTCAGGAGAACCAAGAAGACTCGCAATAGATTCAAGTTGATCAACGGCGGAATTCAAATTCTCAGCAATTCTCTCAAAAGATTCCCTGGCATTCAATAGACTATCAAGACCATCGTTGCTCAAAGAAGGGCTAATCTCATTTGCCATAACAGCACCTACACTTTCACTCTTTTCCTGGCTTAAAATTTCTCTAAGGTAAGAAGAAAAATCATCGGCGGGTTTCTGAGTTGAAGAAGGCGTAATGTTTCGGTCATCCGGGGATAATTGCACTTTTGTTATCTTCATAAAAACATCCTCCCTGATGGTTTATTTACATCTCATCATAGCTTCTAAGCAATTATATTGCCAATAGGCTGTTCTACTTAAAAAGCCTTATTTTCTAAGAAGATGGCAAAATTTCAACTCTTCAGAAAGAAAATTTTTCCTAAGGAATTATCATTCTAGCAGGAATTTTCATCTCAACCTGGGTAAAATTGTTATCTCGATTTACGGAAATACTGCCTCCATAAATAGATAACAAATCCTGAATGCAACAAAGTCCAAGCCCAAAAGATGGTATTTCATCAAAATCTTCTTTTGGAAAATCCCACGACGAATATGATGGTTGAAATAACAAAGAAGAATCAAAGTCTGGATCCCATCCGCAACCAGTATCTATAACCCTCACGATAATTTCATGCTTGGACAGCGTGGAAGGATCGATGCAAAATTCTACTCCGCCTTTATCCGAGCTGCTTTTTATTGCTTTAAGGGCATTTCTTACCAACTCAACAAACATAATCACAAAGACCCTTGAAGGCATTTGGGGAATCGCTACACGTAACGATGATTTTATCGATATAGAAACGTTATGCTTGCAAAATATATCAGCTTTAAGAATCCTAGTAATTAGATGATAAAATTCGCAAACATCAAGAACCTCTTCTTCTGAATCAGCCAATTGCTGTAATATGCGGAAATCGCTAAAAGTATCAGCGATAATTTTAACTTCGCGAGAAATGATATCGAGCTTTGGTTTAGCGGTTTCATCGAAATCAGAAAGCAAATTTACAGTTGATCCCATAAGTTCCACTAAAAACATCACGCTCTGCAGAGGAGATCCAACATTATGAATTAAGCCACTTAACAGCTTCCCTTTAAAGGCGTAATAATACAGCAAAAGAATTGCTTCACTATCATGGATTTCTGCTACTGCTTTCATCGGTATTCACACGACGCCTACTTTTTCTTTCGGTGTCAAAAATCATCCTGATGATAAGCTGCCTGTCTTCTTCGTAAATATCGGAAAACTCTACCCCTACAAGGCAATATTTTCCATCATCTTTATACTCAACTCGGCAAACTTTTCCTACAGCGAAAATTGGTGTAATTTCCCCAGCGGTTGAATAAATGCAGAGTTCCAGCACATCACCAACTGATAAACCTTGACAGTGAGTAAAAGAAAGACCTCCTCCACTAATATCAATAACTGCACTGTCGTATTTGAAGATCTTTTCTTGGCCCCCTCGACTCATCATCCTCAACAGGTAATCTAACTTCATCTCAATCCGCTCAAGGCGTTCAAACATGAGCTGGAAAATTGGTTCAATATTCTCAATGTTCTCAGGTAGCATTGTGTAAGCGTCTCTAGGGCGAGGAAGTCGTGGAATGAGAATCCCTTCTGTTCCAACAATATTGTATTTAACTTTCAGACCAGGAATAGGCATTCGTAGATAAGATCTCTTTTCATCTGAGGTCTTCATTCTTGAACCTCGTGATGCACTTCATCAAAAACATCAAAAAGCGCATCAATTACCTGCGGATCAAACTGAGACCCCTTATACTTGGCAAATTCATTCCATACAGCGTCTTTACTAAGCGCCTTTCTGTATGGTCTGTTAGTAGCCATAGCATCGTAAGCATCGGCAACAGTGATAACACGGGTTATCAAAGGAATATCATTGCCGCCTATCTTATCGGGATATCCTTTTCCATCCCATCTTTCATGATGATTACGAATAATCGATCTTTCGATATCACTAAGTCCCAGTTCGCCAACGATGCTTTCGCCAATTACAGGATGGCGTTTAATAAGTTCAAATTCTTCGTTATTCAATCTTCCTGGCTTGTTAAGCACGTGGTCGGGGATTCCTATTTTACCAATATCATGGAGGTAACCTACCGTGTTAATAGCTTCCATTTCTTCCAGAGAACGACCCATACTTTTTGCAATGATGGCCGCTACTTTCGTTACACGCTCCGAATGTTTTCCTGTGTAGATATCCTTTGCTTCTAAGGCGTTTACTAAAGTTCGTAATATGCTGTAAAAGTTGGCCATAAGACTTTCATATAACGCAAGGTTTTCAATCACAAGAGATGCCTTTTTTAGAAGAAATTCAAAGACATGCTTCTGATTCTCATCAACCCAGATTCTGCTTTTATATTCAAGATCATACGCAATGACAAAACCAAAAACTTCCGTTCTAACTACTACAGGCCACAAAGATATCTCGTCAGAAGAAACATTCAAACTATTAGCTACAGCACCAAGGATTAGATCCAATTTGGGGTGTAAGTGTGAAGATATACTACTTAAAGGCGAGGAATTATCCGGCACTATTATGATGTGAGTTTCATGAAACAGATTTATGACTTTAGGAAACAATTCCTTCCCTCCTGGGGCTACTTCTCTTGCAAGCAAGAACAAGGCGTCATTAGAAGGAAGAATAACAAAGAAACCCACTTCCTTAGCATTAGTTAGATTCAAAGCCCACCTAACAAGCAACTGGTAAAGTTCTTCACTGGACCTGACATCATCAAATTCTCGTGATATATCAAACAACAGTTTTTGAAGAGCCAGGTTTTGCTCTAACTCTTTATTCAGCCTTTCAAGTTCCTTTTTTGCCTCAATCTCCAACATAAGGGAAATATTATCCAGGAGGATCTGACGCTCTCTAAAAGCTCTCTCAAGACTAAAGGCAAGTTGCTGAAAAGTAAAAGGTTTGGCAAGAAAATCGGAAGCACCTAATCTCATGGCTTCAATAGAAGCATCCATCGAAACTCGACCGCTCATCATTATTACAGACACTGTCGGGTCTTTTGACTTAATTGCTTCCAGCACAGCGATTCCTGTCATATCGGGAAGCTGAAGATCTACAAAGGCGCAATCATACCGGTATGTTTCTAGAGATTTCAAAGCTGCCTTTCCTTTTTCCACATGATGGACTTCGTATCCCCCGATCTGAGAAAGATAACCCTTTAACAATCCACCAAGAACCAGATCATCTTCTACGATAATTATCTTCATATCAAAGACCTCACCAAGCCAGTTTTCGTCATAACCTTTATAACTTGAGTGTGCCAATATGTAAACCTTTTGGACAGTAGATAAAAATCGGCCCATCAATGGAAGTTGGTTCGCCAGCATTATTCACAAAGCAGTATTTATTAAATAGGCCTGTATTGTTTAGAAAAAAGTAGATAAATGGAAGGGTGCAATAAAAAGACAATATAGTATCTATCCAACTAAACTTTGCGATCAAAGGCAAAATTTCAAAACCATATTAATTTAATAAGGTCTTTAGCTTGAACAAAACCAGCTAGACCTTTTTATTCAATAACACCCCCACTAATTCTTCAAGTTTTTGACGCAATTTGAGAAGTTCCTCCGGCGGAATCTGCCGAACTAGTTTACCAGTTTCACGGTTTATAACCTTCACCACAATGTCGTGTGTTTTATCGTCCACATCGAAGGAGAGACTGACGTTCATTTCTGAAAGATACTTCTGTATCTCTTCAGCAAGCTTTTTGGTTTCTTCAATGCTCGTTTTAAGGAGTTTAGTTTGAACACCTGCTTTAGAAGTTCTAACATCCTGGGTTGTCTGTCCCTCAGATGCTTCCACAGGCTTTACAAGTTCTTCCTTTTTCAATTCCCCAGTCGGCCTAATCCATTGTTCAAGCGTAACTGGTTGTATTTCAGGAACTTTTACTTCCATGGCTTACTCCTCTTTAATTGTATGCCAAGATAACAAGCTTCATTATTAAATTCGGATTTTGGAAGACTTTCTTAAATTTTTAACCACTTCTTCCTGTAAAAAAATTCCAAATTGATCACTCATAGCTCTGATAATTGTCCGTATGGGGAAACTGGCTTCCCCTAACTTTGTGGACCAATACAAATCTGTATCCCTGCCCGGGTAGGAAATTCCTTCCTGCTGGACGGAAAAAACAACACGTTCAGTGGCTACATCCCTGATCTGCACCAGAACAGCAAGTTCTTGTGGTTGTCCACCCCCTGTGGCTACCATACGTTCAACCGAGCCTTCAAGAAGAAGATGACATTCCCTACGGTGTACGAGAAAATTTCGATAACTGTCAAAAAACCTAACCATAGCGCCAATATTTCTGGCTTGGAGACTTCTAGCATAGTTTTCTCCAATTTTAAGTAGCCATTGTGAAGGAATATTTTCTTGAGATGAAAAAGGAATTGCACAAATAACTGACGCATTAACGTTTATTGATTCATCAAGAGACACTAATACTCTAGGCGAAGTAAGCGAAAGAGTCCGAAAGCCCAAAGTAGCACATCCGCTAATTATCAAAGCAATTATCACAAGATTAGCGATGAATGTCGAAGGATTGCGTCCAATCATAGTTATTCTCCCGGCAGAAAGACTTCTTTAAAATACACTGAAGAAAGTTTTCGTCCAAGATTAAAGTAATGTCTGAAAGATGGAAATAACTAGCCAGTTTTTATCAAAATGGCACTTTTATTGCTAAATCATAAATGCGAACTTAATAGTGTTTAGCCAAGGACGGCAAATTCACATTTGTTTGAAGGAGATAAGCCTATGAGAGTCAATACCAATGTGCCTGCAATCAATGTATATCGCAATTTAACTCTTAACAGCCGCAAGTTTGCGGAGTCACTTAAGAAGTTATCCTCGGGATACCGTATTAATTCAGCGAAAGATGACGCTTCAGGACTCGCTGTGGCAAACCGATTCCGCGCTGACATTGCATCACTTAAGGTAGCTCACCAGAACGCGGCGGAAGCCCAATCAATGCTTCAGGTGGCAGATGGGGCTTACAGCAAGATTTATGACATCTTAGTTCGAATGAAAGAACTTGCCACCCAGGCAGCTTCTGATCAAACTGTTAATGAACAGCTTACATCCGAATTTATTAACCTTCAATCCGAAATTACCCGTATCGCTGAATCTACCAAGTATAATACTACTGTCCTTATTAATGGTGGTACCATTGCTACGCAAGGTCTTACCTTCCAGATCGGTCAGACAAACGATGCTGAATTTCAATTAAATATCAAACTAGCCACTGCCGATGCCGACGCTCTTGGTGTAGATATAGGTGACATTTCAATTGAAACTGCCGCCAGCGCGAGAGCGGCCATGACAGCCATTGACAGCGCAATTGACAGCATCAACCAGTATATGAGCCAGATCGGAGCCAATCAGAACAGGCTCCAATACACGATGGAAAATCTCGAAATAAGCATTGAAAACTTCTCCGCATCCGAATCGACCATAAGAGATGTGGACATGGCAGAAGAAGTAACAAACTTCACCAAACTTCAGATTCTCCAGCAGTCTGGTATTGCAATGCTTGCTCAGGCTAATATGGCTCCTCAGCAGGTTCTTAGATTACTGCAAGGCTAAAAGTTCTCTTTGGCGGGCAGGGTTAATTGACCTGCCGATTGCCCTGCCCATCATTTAAGCATGCTAATTGATGCTCCATCTACTGGCATATTGGTTAAAAACCTCCATGCTCTCTCAGCTGTAGGGCACGGCGACTTAGTAAAACGTTTAGAATCGCCGGCAGGTGGGGCTCCTATAGAAGTTCTTAAAGATCCTTCCGGGAAAATAAATGTTCGTTTTATCGGATGGCACCATCCATGGTTACATGACCAGCAGACCATCCCCAAAATAAAAGAAAAGCTAAAAAATGATCCTTTCATTCGATCCTCTATTCTTCTTTTAGGCATAGGATTGGGTTTTGAACTCGATGCTATATTGAGCGAAACTTCTTCAAAAATAAAAATTTTTGCCTATGAGCGCTACCCGGAGTTGCTCAAACTTGCCCTCAGCATGAGAGATTATTCAAGGGAAATTTTTTCCAACCGTATTATCTTCCTTTTAGGCTCTGATCTTGCAGCCTATCCATGGGATCATGAAAATTTGCCAGGATTAATTTTTCACCCAATACTTGGAACAATCTATCAGGAAGAATGTCTTTGGTGGGAAAAACACCATGCCGGTTTCCAAAGGCCTCTTACCTGCCTTGTAAATTCCAAGGGGCTGTTAGCAAGAGATATCCTGGATGAATTCCTGAGTATGGGAATCAATGCCTATCCCATCGATGTTGAAGCATTGTCTCCATCAGAAATAACCTCGCAAATTAAAAAGTTATCTCCCCACTTCCTTATGACGATAAATCATGTAAAAGGACTTCCAAAAATTTGCGCTAGACTGGGCATTCCCCTAGTTATATGGGAAATTGATCCGAGAATTGAATTACTTCCCGATGATGAAATCAGTTCAGAAGCCGTTAGGAACACGGTTCGCATCTATACCTACAAGCGAAGTCTTGTAACCGACTACACAAAAACAGGATTTCGACACGCAAAATATTTGCCCCTTGCAGCCAACACCAGAAAATACCGTCCTATGAAAATAGATCTCAACATTTACAAAGGATACGAAGCAGATGTTTCTTTCGTTGGAAATTCCATGCAGTTACAGGGAGATTGGCTTTTGGAAAAAGCTATTTCCTTGTTAAGACGACTAAACCCGCAACTTAATGTCGAAGAAATTGTCTTTAACATGATAAATGCCCAACTTGCCTATCCTGACGCATTTGTCTTGCCTAAGCTTATCCATGATATGCTCCACCAGATGAGTTATTATTCATCGGTTGTTACAGATGAAAAGGGCAGAAAAATAAACATTGAAACATGTTTAAGCGAAAAGGCGGCATCAGAACGTCGCATCCAGGCCGTGAACACTCTTGCCGGACTTGCAAAAGAGAAAGTCGTAAAGGTCTGGGGTGATGAAGGCTGGCGCAAAAGACTATCTCCGCCCATAATTTATGCTGGACCAGCAGGGCATTTCCACGAACTTCCCGTTATATACAACGCCAGCCGGATAAACCTCGACATAAATAGACTTTATCAGAAAGATATTGTCACTCTCAGGATTTTTGACATTCTTGCCTGTAAAGCCTTCGTTCTTGCGGACGATTCTCCTGAGTTGAACTTACTCTTTAGAAAAGGCGAAGAAATTATTTCCTTCAAAAAAATCTCCCAAATCCCCTCAATATGTGAGTATTATTTGAAACACGAAGATGAAAGAAAGGAAATTGCTCAAAAAGGATACGAAAAAGTCCTTAAGGAACATAGTTTGAGAAAGCGCCTTTCTTTCATTATGGATGAGCTAAATCTTAGTTAGGAGCAAGTTGTGGCAAAAATACTGGCTGTTAAGCCTATATACGGCGGCAGTTATCCAGTTATGGGTTACGCCATCCGGGCTTTACAACAGCTCGGACATGATGTCACAGTGGTTGATTTCTCTCCTTTACTTTCCCTATTTCAGTATATAAAAACAACCAGCGATTCAGCTGCAGCCAGACTTCTTAAAGAAACAGCTTCCAGGACTCTTTTCGAGGCTATCGATAACGTGCACCCTGACATCCTGTTCGGCATTGCACAGGCACCCATCTTTTCCAGTGTTCTCAGACTATGCAAGCAGCGGGGAATACTTAGAGTCTTCTGGTTTGTTGAAGACTTTGAACGGTTCGCCTACTGGCAAAAAATAGCCTCACTTTACGACTTTTTCTTTGTGATCCAAAAAGAGCCGCTTATTAACATGCTAAAAAAGTTGGGCACACGGCCATTTTACCTTCCACTAGCAGCCGACGTTTCCATCCATCGCCCGCTTCTTTTATCGGAAGACGAAAGGCGTGAATATGGTTCCACCGTGTCTTTTGTGGGAGCGGGCTACCCAAACCGTATTACCATTTTTGAAAGACTAGATTTTAAAGATTTCAAGATCTGGGGCTCCGATTGGAACCTTACCCCCGGTTCTCCCCTTATCAAAGTTATACAAAAAAACGGGACAAGAGTTTCTGTGGAAGAATATGTTAAAATTTTTAATGCTTCAGTCGTAAACCTGAATCTTCACTCTTCTACAAACCCCCAAGAAATAGGAAAAGGTGATTTTGTAAACCCCCGAACTTTTGAAATAGCGGCATGCAGAGCCTTCCAAGTTGTTGACTCAAGATCGCTTCTTGGAGAGCTATATGCTGAAGATGAGCTAGCTGTTTGCAGAACGGTGGAAGAGATGAAGCATCTTGTTGATAGTGCAATAAAAGACGAAGCATGGAGATTGGAAATCGCTTCCAAAGGATATAGGAGAACTCTAAAAGAACACACCTATCTTCACAGGATGGCTGAACTCATTAGGATTGTTAAGGAGCACGCCTGATGAGCGCTGTGGAAATATCATGCTGTATGATTGTTAAAAACGAGGAAGCCCACATAAAAGGTTGTCTCCAAAGCCTAATCCATGAAGTGGATGAAATTGTTGTAGTTGATACAGGATCTACAGATAAAACCAAAGAGATAGTCACGTCCTTCGGACCAAAGGTGCGAATTATTGAATTTCCATGGCGAGATGACTTTGCCGAAGCCCGCAATGTATCTCTTAGAGAAGCCAAAGGATCCTGGGTTCTCACAATAGATGCCGACGAAAGGCTAAACCCCTTAGGGCGAAAGAACATCATCAGAGAACTTATAAAAGTTAAAGGTGTAGATGCCTATAGTGTGAGGATTAGAAGCTTCCATTTAGATAACGATAAAATTTCAGGCTCTTTCGATTGGGCAGTTCGCTTATTTAAAAAGCTCCCCGATGTGGAATTTTCTGGCATCATACATGAAAGTGTTTTTCCATCGCTTTTAAAACGTGGAAGCATAATAAAACAGGCTCCTTTTATCATAGATCATTTCGGCTACGAAGTTAGTCAGGATAAGCTTCGTCTAAAGCTTGAAAGAAACTTCAAACTCGCTCTAAAACAAATCCGTAAAACCCCAAAAGACCCCTATTTTCTCTATCACCTTGCACTTCCAGCATTTCAGCTAGGAAGACATCGAACTGCTCTAAGAGTCATCGACAAAGCTCACCAGATTATCAAACAGTCTAAAAACATTACCGACAAGCACCTTCACTGCTTTATCTTGAATCTTAAATCCAGGATATTGCTAGAAAAAGGAAACTATCAAGAAGCTATAGAACTCGCTGAGAATTCTCTTTCTTTGATCCCCCAACAAAGGAGCGCAAGGATCATCAAAGGAGTAGCTTATACTATTCTACACAAATGGGATGAAGCTATACCATGGCTTGAAGAAGCTTTTTATTTTCAAAATTTAGCAGGAGATCCACTCAAAGATCCATCTAGTCTGAGCATGGAACTTACAATACCGTCCAGAGACATAAAAAATTTACTGGCTCGCTGTTACGCAAATACAGGTCAACACCAAAAAGCTATTGCTATGATTAGCGATGAAAATGCTGAAATTCTCCCAGTTCTTGCAACTATAGCTATGGATAAGGGAGACATTGAAGGAGCCATCGCATATCTTGCCAACCTAGATCATCATAAGCTTACTTTTCCTACAGAACATATACTTAAATCTTTCGAGAGAATTCTATCTAAAGCATCCGATACATCATCCCATGTGGTGCAAGGCATTAACAAATTCCTGAAACTTCTAGGATTGAGACCGGATTGGAGGAAGACTCTATCACCATTTGTGGACATCATAGTTTCTCAAAAGAAAAGTTCCTGGTTTTTTAGATTGGTCGAAAAAGATGACCCAAACGACTTAAGTAACAAAAGGCTTGGAATGCTTTTGGCGATAAAAAGCGGAAACATTGATGAAGCGATAGGACAGAGCCTTTACCAGGTAAAATCTATTCTCAGCAAACCGGAAATTTCTCCTGAAGAGCAAGAAATATTAAAGCTACACGTGGGACTTTTAATTTATGCAGGCAAAAAGCGGGAAGCTTCATCACTTGTTAGAATGGTTGAAAGAATCAAGGGTGTGAAGCTATGATTCCATACAAGGTGCTGATTCTTCAGTTAACCAGAATGGGGGACATCATACAGACGATGCCATTGTTGGTTAGACTTCACGAGGAAATTCCCCGAGTGCATGTGACGTTCGTTTGCGTAGATCGTTTTGCCGAAATCATGAAAGCGGTTCCGCTGGTAAACCGATATGTAAAGATTCAACCTCAAGAGGCTGTAAAACTTAAGCTTCCCGACATGGAT
Source organism: Thermodesulforhabdaceae bacterium (assembly GCA_037482015.1). Lineage (NCBI taxonomy): Bacteria > Pseudomonadati > Thermodesulfobacteriota > Syntrophobacteria > Syntrophobacterales > Thermodesulforhabdaceae > Thermodesulforhabdaceae bacterium. Next base: position 90,175 of record JBBFKT010000005.1, on the reverse strand, counting down.
CAAATTCTTAACCTTCTAGCTCATCCTTTTCTAAGAGAGTCTTACGATTTAGTGATAAACCTGACTCATGATCTTTCTTCAGCCATCATAGCTAATCGTATCAATGCGAAAGAAAAAACAGGAGCAATAGCAGAAAACGGATCGGCTTATTTGGTAATCAAAGATACATGGGGACGTTATCTTTTTGCGTCTGTTAGTAACAGGGAAGAAAATTCCTTTAATCTTGTGGACATTCATATAGGGATGGGAAAAATTCGACACTCTCCCGTAAGACGCTATCTAAAAACAGATGAAAAAACTGAAGAACGTATCGAAAAGCTCTTTGCATGGCTTTCAATCTCTCGCGATCGCCCCTTAATAGCCTTTCACATGGGTGCAAACAGACTTCACAGAACCTGGAAACTTGAATATTTTTCTCAACTTGCCGAACTTCTTATAAGACATCACAATGCTCAAATTTTACTCACAGGATCAACCCAAGAAAAAACTCTCTTTGAAGAATTCTCCGCCAAAATACCCAGGATTTTCATCGAGAAAGGCCACATATTCAGCTTGATAGGTTCCACAAAAATGCAGGATCTAATAGCTGTTCTTAAGCGATGCAAACTACTTGTTAGTAATGACACAGGTCCAATCCACATTGCAGCCAGTGTGGGAACTTCTACAATAGGCATTTATCTCTCTACGGCATACCCTGGCGAAACAGCTCCATATGGTGAAGGACATTACGTTGTGTGTCCGAAAATGGAATGCTACCCCTGTATGGATGAAGCATCGGGCTTTCCTTGTGGAATTACTTGCCGAGACGCCATTACTCCATCAACCGTGTTTAAAATAGCCACAAAAGTGCTCACAGGTGACAGCACTACCGAAGAGATTCACCAGGAAGAAGCTACCATTCTCAAATCTAGATTTCTGTCAAATGGAACTCTTATATATGAACCCTACGATATTTCTGAAAATAAACTGAAACAGTCATTATTCCGCAAAAACTTGCTTAGGATTCTTTGGGACGGTCCTTTGGGAATCCCGTCGGATTTTTCAATACTTTCTTCACTACCTGAGGATGAAATAAAAAGGTGGTCTTTAAAGACAAAGGCAATTTTTGAAGAAGTCCGTGATGCTATCGTATTTAAGAAACATATTGTTAACACGTCAGATTTACTTCGGGTATCTTCATTGTTGATTGATTTTTTTAATCTCAGCATCCACAGCGGCTGTGCTGAAGATATTCCCCTTACAGTGGTTAAAATTATACAGCAGCTTACGGAGATTCAAAAATGGGCGATAAAAAACTATCGCTCTGCATGATTGTAAAAAATGAAGCTCATCAACTGGGAGAACTCCTAAACCAGGTAAAAGATGCAGTAGATGAAATTATCATTGTAGATACTGGTTCGGAAGATAACACTGTGGAAATTGCTAATCGTTATACCCCCTTTGTATTTTCGTTCCCGTGGAAGGATGATTTTGCTCTTGCTAGAAACTTTGCTCTAGAGCATGCTCACGGGGATTACTTTCTGTGGTTGGATGCCGACGATCGTTTGCCCGAAGATAGTGTCAAAAAACTTTCATTACTGAAAAAATACTTTGACAGAAAAACCTTTTTTCTGTTCATCCTTGAAGATATCAAAAACCAAAAGGTCAATTCCTGTTTTTATCAAATAAGATGTGCACCTTTGAGAAAGGATATTCGGTTTCGACATAGAGTCCATGAAGAACTCCTATCATCTCTAACAGAAGCTGGTTGTAAAGGGGCTACCACTGATATTGTTATACGCCACTACGGTTATACTGATCCAGTTATTCTTAAGAGAAAGATGAAAAGAAATCTTGAACTTCTACTAAAAGACTTTGATTTTAGGCGTCACAGTGCGGACTATATCCTGCTGCTTGCTATTTCCTATCTTTACTTTGAAAGACACGACGAAGCATTATCTGTGCTGAAGGACTATATCGAACAACATTCCTTTAATACTGTAAATAGGGTCGCTTTAGGCGAGATTTATCAAATGCTTGGACACATAGAATCCCTGAGAAACAACAAAGCAGAAGCTCTACGCTGGTTTGTAAGAGCAGAAGCGATTGGAGAGTTGGGGAAAGCGGAGCTATACAGACTGGGGTGTTTTTATGAAACTCTCGGAGAGTTTAAACGAGCTTTGCGATCCTTCCAGCTTTCTCTTGACGCACCATATTCGATCCGCCCTGTTCCAACCATCCCGGATCCTCCCAAATGGGAAGTTAACCTCAGAATAACGGGGATTTTGCTGGGGTTAGGTAAATATGAAGAAGCTAAAAACTTTTTCAAAGAGGCAACAAATGATCTATCGAAGGATAGAGCTTTCGACTGGTTAATGTGGCATCTTATAGCCCTGGAACAATATTCAACTTCCGAAAAAGTTATTGGTGAGCTGGGCCATGATAGGAAAATACCAGAAGACAAGCATCAATTCTATAAGGGCATCACGTCTCTTTTTTCGGGAAACATAGAAGAAGCTATGAAAAATCTACATGCCAGCCTTAGAAAAGACAGAGAGAACAAACATTGCAAACGAGGATTAGCTCTGGGGTATCTTCTAAACGGATCCTACCATAGAGCCCTGGGACTCTATAAAGAGTTGGTTTTAAGTGGTGTCTTAGAGTATGACGTAATCATTGGGGGGCTTTTCTGCAGTATTATGAAAAATGGGCAGAACATAGAAATTTTCGAAAAAACCTTTAGAAGATTTGAACAACCCGAAGAGACAAACTTCCAAGATTATCAGATTAAAATGTCATGGGAGAAAACCAGATTGTTGAACAATCTGATTGTTGCCTTAGAACAGGCAAAAAAAGAAGGACGACCCGAAACTCTTCCATTTATAAGGCTTATTCTGAAAATTATAAAAAAAGCCTTTTAGACTTCAGAAAATTACTAAAGTTTTCCGATAACTCGTCCGATTTTAGGGATTGAAAGGACATGCTAAACACAAAACCAAGAACAAAAAGGCGGTGAACAGGAAAGTCACCGTTACCAGCAAAACAAGGAGGTATAACTATGGGACTCAGAATTAACACAAACATAGAAGCAATAAATGTACACAGAAACCTTTTGCTAACTAACAAAAACCTTGCTGACTCTATGAAGAGACTTTCTTCCGGCTATAGAGTCAACTCTGCCAAGGATGATGCATCTGGTTTTGCTGTTGCTAACAAATTCAGAGCTGACATTGCATCACTTAAGGTAGCCCGCCAGAACGCATCGGAAGCACAATCAATGCTTCAAATAGCAGATGGAGCTTACAGCAAAATTTACGACATTTTGGTCAGGATGAAAGAACTTGCCACTCAGGCAGCTTCTGATCAAACTGTCCAGACGCAGCTTACATCTGAATTTATGAACCTTCAGTCTGAAATTACTCGTATTGCTCAATCTACTAAGTATAATACCACTGTTCTTATTAGCGGTGGAGACATTGCTACGGATGGTCTTACCTTCCAGATCGGTCAGACAAATGGTGCTGAATTTCAATTGAACATCAGACTAGCTACTGCTGACGCTGATGCTCTAGGAGTTGAGGACATTTCAATTGAAACCGCTGCCAGTGCAAGAGAAGCTATGGATGCCATTGACAGCGCAATTACCAGCATCAACCAGTATATGAGCCAGATCGGAGCCAATCAGAACAGACTGCAATACACGATGGAAAACCTTGAAATCAGCATTGAAAACTTCTCTGCATCCGAATCGACCATAAGAGATGTGGATATGGCAGAGGAAGCTACAAGGTTCACTAAATTCATGATTCTCCAGCAATCCGGTATTGCAATGCTTGCTCAAGCCAATATGGCTCCTCAGCGACTGGTCCAACTTCTGGGCTAAGTTCTAACTTAACTTACCAAGACATAATGCACGCAAGCGGGCTTTCGAGCCCGCTTTATTTTTTGGCACAGTCATTGCTTTTAAAAAATAATTGAAGAAGAAGAACAACAATGCCGAATATATAAACGGATTGGATTGACTATGAGAGGAGGGCCACATCATGGGTATCAGCGTTAGTGGTCTCAGCAGCGGAATAAACTGGCAGGACATTCTGGACAAGCTCCAGTCCACCATGCAGAAAAAAATAGACCTTATTAAAAATCAGCAAGATACTTTAAACGACAGACTCACTGCATGGAAGGATTTAGGATCAAAACTTTCGGAACTTAAGAATGCCGCAAACGACTTAAGAGACCCCTGGGATTACAATGCGTTTGCGGCAAAGACAACATCTTCAAATGCTTCGGTCTCTCCCGATTCTTTATTTTCTGTCAGTCTAGGATCAACGGCGTCAGCCGGAGTTTACCAAATTCAGGTGCATCAGACTGCAGATTACCAAAAGGAATTCAGCGAATCTTTTACATCCCTGGATCAAGACGCTGGGAAAACAGGTTATCTGCAAATCGGCGGTCAAAACGTATCTCTAGACGGTAAAAGCCTTAACCAAATCAGATCAGACATTAATGCTCTTAATGCAGGTGTATCGGCAAATATTGTAAAAGTGGCAGATAACGACTACAGGCTTGTTCTCGTAAGCAAGAACACAGGTGCAGAGGGATTTTCTTTTGATGCTTCAAATTCCAACATGACCTTTACTCACCAGGCAGGTCAGGATGCGATTATTTCCATAGATGGTCTCACAATACAACGATCCACCAACACAATATCTGATGCCATACAGGGAGTTACCTTCCAGTTAAACAAAGCTGATTCGTCAACGACTGTAACTCTTTCAGTCGATCGAGATTATTCAGCAATAAAAGATAAGGTAAAAAAGTTTGTCGATTCTTACAACGCCGTTCTGGACGAAATTGGAAAGCATATTACGGGCAACACTACGGTTGGAGCTAAGTCAGGGGTTCTTAATTCGGACTTTACTCTTCAGACAGTAAAATCCAACATCCAGAATGTATATTTGAAAGGTGAGCTTTTTAAGCTTGGGATAACAATAAACGATAACAATCGTCTGGAATTTGATGAAACAACCTTTAATCAGGCTATCCAATCTGACTTTGACGGTTCAACGTCAAAATTACAGACCTTCGCAACCAACATGTATAACCAGCTTAACAGATTGACAGATCCAATTGACGGAACTCTGACGCTAAAAGAAAATAGTCTTCAAAATATGATAAAAAGACTTGATGATCGGATAAATTCGGAGCAAACTCGAATTGATAGACAAATCGAAGCAATGAGAAAGCAATTTGAAGCTATGGAATCGGCTTTTTCGCAAATGCAGGCTCAGTCTAATTGGCTAGGTGCTCAATTGGCGGGCCTTAGTAGAGCTGGATAAAAAACCGACTGGAAAGAAAAATGGGCAATGAGGATGTTTATATCGGACAAAAAAGTCGGTTACATACACTATTCGAAGAATCGCTTGCAAAAATCGAGGAACTCAAAGCTTGCACTGAAGCCATTGCGGATGATGCCTATGGTGAAATAGGAGAATTAGAAAAACTTGTCAAAAGATGCCAGGTGCTCAGAACTGAAATTGACAAGACCCTTGAAGAAATGAATAAACTCCTTGCCACGGTTTCTAAATATTTTGATCAAGACAATGACTTAAGGACATGGTATAGAGTTTTCCGGGAAAAACTTAGAGAAGCCCAAGATATTACTCTACGAGCCATGCACAACCTCAATCTGAATATGGAAAAGCTTGATAAAGCTATGACTCGCATAAGGCAAACCAACAAAGCAATTCGAGGCTACGAAAAACACAGGACATTCTAAAATAAAGGAGGATCTTTATGACACACCCTATTGATGCCTATCGCAAAACCAAACTTGAAACGATAGATCCCTTAAAACTTATAGTTATGTGTTACGAAGCGATCATAAAAGACTTACAGGATGCTAAAAAGTTTCACCAGGAGCGAAACATCGAAGGATCCTACGACAAAGTCAGACACGCTCAGGACTTAATCACAGAACTACTTGTTGGACTTGATTATGAACGAGGCGGTGAAATTGCTGTAAATCTTGGGAGAATCTATAACTTTGTGCTAAGGCAACTTATCACCGTAAACACAAGAACCAAACCTGAATATTACGATCCTCTCATAAGGATCATGGAAAGCCTGAAGGAAGCGTGGGATCAAATAGCTAGTCAGCAACAGGTTCAACCGCTAAGTCCAGGTTCGTTTACGGCATAGTTTGCTAGTTTAGTGGGGTCGAATAGAAATTTGATTACACTTTGTAGAATTAAGGAATGTGTATTTTGCCCAGGTTGCTATTGAACCAATAGTCGCAAGGGCAAAACCATGGAATCCATCCAAAAGTCCGAGCCTAAAAAAATATCGATACAAAAAGGTGTAGAGAGGTCGCAAAGTATAGTGATACCAGCGAACTCTCACACCTCTTTCGTAAAGATCCATGGCGCTCATTTCAGAATAGCGAATTTGCTTTAGTAAATACGCCTTCAAATCGCCACATTGATAATGCAAGATGTCCACAGGCAGTTTTCTCCAGGGGGGATCTACAATAAACCTTTCATGAACCCTCAACGCACTCCAGCGTCCCTTATTCTTATTATAAAGCCTGCCCTTGTAATCTGGATAAAACCCGCCGTGCCGTATCCACCTGCCGCAAAAGAAAGTCTTTCGCCTAAACATGAAGCAATTGTAAAAGGAGAGGTCAGCATCAGAGAGTTGAAGAATTGCTTTCTTCATTTCGTCTGAAACTCTCTCATCTGCGTCGATCTCCAGCACCCAGTCGTGTCTGGTAAGAGACATAGCAAAGGCTTTTTGGGAAGTAAAATTTTCGAACTTATTCTTATAGAACCTCACATTACTAAAAGATCTGCAGATCTCTTCTGTGCCATCACTACTGAAGTCATCCACAACCACGACATCGTCAAGGAAAGAAAGCGATAAAAGGCATCCTTCGATGGATTTTTCTTCATTCTTCGTAATAACAAAGGCGGAAATATTTGAAGGTTGAACCATTTCCAAAAACCCTGAACTAACGATACCTACTCTCGAACGACAAGGAAATAAAAATTTATCCCTACGATAACCACAGCTCCCAGGAAAAAGCCAATTAGATTTTTAAGTTCCACATTGTCCAACTGAGCTGGCAAGGTTTTATCTATAAGATAGACGAAAGCTACAGCGGAAATCGCAACAATAATATATCGATAACGCTTTGAGATTATTATTGTTAGAATAATAATCCCCGCTACAACCCATGTAATGGGAGATTTTGACATCTCTAGCCAGTTAATACTGTGAATAAGGTCGAGAATTTTTTGAATATCGTAAGTTTTAATTATTTCCCAGACGTTAGAAAAAAATTTGCTTACGCTTTCCATAAAAGGAAGCACCTCCTCGTTATTTCTTAACGCAATATAACAAAATCAGAAAATTCGTCTTTGAAAAGTTCCTCTTCTACAACCACGTCGTCAACTCTGCTAAGGGGGCTACCACGATGACACCATTTAATCATTCGGTCCACTGCATCAGCATCCCCTTCCATAACAGCTTCTACTCTACCGTCAGGTGTATTTTTAACCCACCCTCCTACTCCTTCCTTCTTAGCTGCATCTCTCATATAAGCTCGAAAGAAGACTCCCTGAACTCTACCATCAATCCATACATGAACTCTCTTCTTCATAGCCCCTAGCACCTCCTCCTAATGTTCCAGACTAAGATTTACCCGTATATTCCAAAAATTCTGATTCTCTCATTATTCTAATTCCAAGAGAAACAGCCTTCTCGTATTTTGAACCGGGATTTTCACCAACCACCACAATATCCGTTTTTTTGCTAACACTTTTTGTCACTGTGCCTCCCATTCTTGTCACCAATTCCTCTGCCTGTTCCCTGGTCATGGAAGACAAAGCGCCCGTAAATACCACAGTTTTTCCAGTAAAGAAGGAGGCCTTATCTATAGCCTCTTCTTCGATCCCACCCGGAATTTCCATGGTCACACCTTCTTCCAGCAAATCTTGCACCATTTTTCTATTATTCGGATCGGCGAAATAATCGCTCACCGCTCCTGCTATCTTTTCGCCAACCCCTGGGATAGCCATCAGGTCTTCCTTTTTTGCGGACATAATGGCATCTATGGAAGGAAATTTTTCAGTTATCAACCGAGCGGTATAACGACCGACGTAAGGAATCCCTAGAGCAAAAAGAAACCGATCTAAAGTGGCTTTTTTGCTCTTCTCAATAGCTTCTATAAGGTTTTCGGCGGAAAGATCTCCAAAACCAGGAAGATCTACCAGATCTTTTTTTCTGAGTCTGTAAATATCTGGTATAGACTTAAGAAGTCCTCTATCTACAAGCAAATTAACCGTCTTCTCACCCAATCCATCAATATCCATGGCTTCTCTACTGGCAAAATGGATGATAGCGGCTTTTATTCTAGCTGGGCACTTTGGATTGGAACATCGGTGAGCCACTTCGCCTGAGATTCTAACTACTTCAGATCCACAAACCGGGCAAGAAGAAGGCATAACAAACTCTAGTTCCTCACCAGTCCGCCTGTCAGCTATAACTTCTACCACTTCGGGTATTACATCTCCTGCACGTTGAACAATTACCCAATCACCAACGCGGATATCCTTTCTCAGGATCTCATCATAATTATGAAGCGTTGCATTGCGAACAATAACCCCTCCAATGGACACAGGATCAAGCTCTGCAACCGGGGTAAGGATTCCGGTTCTTCCAACTTGGACTCTGATGTTCCTAACCCTCGTTTCAGCCGTGTAAGCCGAAAACTTATAAGCTATTGCCCATCTGGGGCTTCTCGTAGTTTCGCCAAGCTGCCTTTGAGCTTCAAGACTGTTTAATTTAATTACAACGCCATCAATTTCATAAGGAAGATTTTGGCGTTGGTCTCTAAGCCACTTAGCAAATTCAAGAGCATCTTGAATGGAACTACATGGTCTGCTCAAAGGGTTAACCGGCAACCCCCATTTTTTGAGAAGATTCAAAACTTCCCAATGAGAAACAACAGAAATTCCTTCTATACCACCTATACCATAGCAAAATATCTTTAAGGGACGTTGAGCCGTTATAGAAGAATCAAGCTGTCGCAAAGATCCAGCAGCAGCATTGCGAGGGTTAGCAAAAAGCGCAAGTCCCTTAGCTTGTTGTTCCTCATTAAGTTTTTGAAAATCCTTTTTTTCCATATAAACCTCTCCCCTTACTGAAAGAAAGGGAGGAGGATCAGGAGCCCCATCAAAAGCCATTAACCTTAGAGACAGTCCTCGAATAGTCTTAATATTGGGTGTAACATCTTCTCCAACTCTACCATCTCCTCTTGTGCCTCCGGCAACTAGAATTCCGTTTTCATAGATAATTTCTACTGCTACTCCATCTATCTTGGGTTCTGCTACATACAACATACCATGCGGCTTGAAAACACTGCGATCGGATGCAGATTTCAACCCCTTATGAACTCTTATGTCAAACTGTATAACATCTTCCTCCGTCATTGCGTTTTCGAGACTCAACATAGGAGTTGTGTGTTCAAAAGGTTTGAATTCTTTTAGTGGCGGATGCCCAACCTTCTGGGTTGGCGAATCGGGTGTAATAAATTGAGGATAGGCTTTTTCAAGTTGTTCAAGTTCCCGGAAAAGAGCATCGTATTCTTCGTCACTAATTACGGGTCTATCCAGAGCGTAATAGTAATAATTGTGGAGGGTAATTTCTTTTCGGAGAGACTCTATTCGTTCCTGGACCTTTTTGAGATCTTCCATCTTTTCCTCCACATAATAATCAGCTACGGACTTCAAACATCATTTCTGCGCAAAGTTTCTAAATGCCCCAAGGATAATATTCCTGGAATTTAAAAACTCCGATGATTTCATGCCTGGCTTCCATTTAAGATTAGCTAGACTATCAGAAACCAAAAGCATTACACCCAAGGATATTCCTCTAAACCTCGCTACACTTATTAGAGCTGAAGTTTCCATATCTACTCCAAGGACTCCACGGTTTTGATAAAAAATAACCTTCGAGATAGTTTCCCGATAGGGGGCATCAGTAGTCCATACACTGCCCGAATGACATCTAACATCCTGAGTCTTCATGTAATCAACAAGAAGCTTAAATTCTTCGGGGATCTTCGGAGTTGTGATAAAACCACCAAAATCGCCTATACTTCCGTGCTCACATGAAACAACATAATGATGGGACGTCCCTTCTTCAGAATAGGCTCCGGTCGGAATAACCACGTCACCAATTCTCACATAATCTTGCAGAGATCCACACCACCCCAAGACGATAACTTCCCGAACCCCGAGAGCAATAAGTTTCTCGAGGATCATCACCGCCTGTGGAGATCCTAGCAAAGGCCCCACAATACATATTTTATTGTTATCTTCAATATGGTAAAGCCGGCTCAAGAAAATACTTCTACTTTGACGAACCCCTTTCATTATAGAAACAAGCTCATCAAGATCTTCCGGCACAATGACCATCAGAGCCTTTGAAGGGAGAAGAGATTCCTTTTGACCACGTCTAGGTTCAATTAAGACTCTGTTATCATATGTCCACCACATAGGCTACTCTATTGAACAAATAATTTAGCTATCTAATTGAGTCTATCATTACATCACCGAAGAAAAATCCTCTTTAAGTTTTCCAAAAAAGAACCCACCAAAAACATATAAAGCGAGAGAAACAAACAGGATATACGTCAAATGCCACATATCAAATTGCCCGACCCCAAGAAGCACCCAACGGTAGCTTTCAATCAAGCAAAAAAGCGGATTTAATTGAGTAATATGTTTAAAGGCTTCGGGAAGAAGATCGTAAGGATAAACTATGGGGGTTGCATAAAACCAAATGGTCATGAGAAGAGGTAAAACATGCCCTACATCTCTCCAAAAAACATTTACAGCACCAACAATCCATCCCAGACCTATCGAAAAAGACAACTGGATTATGAAAGGAAGGGGTAACAAGAATAAATGCCACCAGTAATTCCTGAGCGTATCCAATTTCGCTATAAAGAGATAAATCAGAAATATTCCGCATCCAATAACAAGTTGAACCATACTACTTATTACAGCGACTGGTATAAGAACCTCCGAAGGAAAGAAAACTTTTTTGACTAGATAACTCTGTTCAACAACAGCCGTGCAGGAACGGGAAATACCTTCACTAAAAGCAATCCATGGAATCAACCCGCAAATCAGAAACTCAAAAAAGCCGTATGCTCCCGATTTTATGGACAGGCGAAATACAAGGGAACAGACAAAATAGTAAATCCCAACCAGAACAACTGGATGCAGAATTGCCCAGAAGAATCCAAGAAAAGATCCTGTATAACGCCCCACCAGATCCTTCTTTACAAGGCTTGTAATGAGTTGCCAGCGAGAAAAAGGCGCAATAACAAGGGAGAGCAATAAGCTGTTTTGACGTGTCATTGCTGTTATCACCTTCTGACATCGAGAGAGACTATTTCAAGATTTTTACTGCGAGTCTCCGTAAGTCCTTTTTGCAACAATTCTAAAGTAACTCTGTGAGGATGGCCAATGGCGATGGTTAACTCCTTTGTCTTCGCAACATCAAAAAGTCTTACCAACTGGGCGCGAGTGAAAGACACAGTAACTTCATGATCCAAAAAAACATCTCTTCTAAGGCAGGGCACACCAACTTCACGAGCCACATCACAAGCAACAGTTTTATCGGTTGTTGCACTATCGATAAAAAACAGCTTCTTTTCCTTAACTAGCTCTAGAAAAACACTCATAGCTTCTCGATTTTCAGTAAATCTGGAGCCCATATGGTTATTGACACCAACCGCTCCGGGAACTTGCTCCAAAGCTTTAAAAAAAAGCCTCCTCTGCGTTTCCTTATCTTGTCCCATAAGTAAAGCCCCTTTGCCGGGGTTCTTTTCAGGATAACCGTGAGGTTCCATAGGCATGTGAAGAAGCACGACTTTGCCATGTTCTTTGGCAAGTCGAGCAACTTCTCGCGAATAGGGCTCATAGGGTAATACCGCAAAAGCAATAGGATATGGGAGTGCTATAAATTTTCTAGCAATATCTATACTGCCTCCCATGTCATCTATAATGATGCTGATCTTCCTCTGGGTGCTAAATACAGCAGAATGAGTTGTAGAAATGTTTTTGGGTGAGTTCTTGCCGTTCAACCCCAAATTATTACCATCATCCTTCTCAGGCTTATTGGCATCATAAGAGCTAGACGGTGTAGTGTTTTGACTTTCCATAAGGCTCGATGAAGATGTAGTTGAAGGAAGTGAATGACGATTCTCAAGAGGGGAAGAATTTTTAGACTCTTTAACTCCAGAACTCCCTTGAGATGTGTCTTTACTTGAATATTCCTCAACAACTTTTTGACGTAGTTCAGACTTTTTGGATGACCAATTATAAGCCCACAGGAGAAGTCCAACCCAGATAATTGCTCCAAGGATCCACAAATTTATTAAAAACCTTCTAAGACTGGTTTTTGAGGCATGTCTAACCTGGTCACTATCACCTTTTTTGTTTTTTTTCACTTCCCTAGCCGAATTTCTCAAAATCTTTGCCATCGTTTCAAAAAACATCCTTTTATGGACATTTCTAAAAAAGGAAATCCATCGTCTAATAAGCCGCTAAAAATAACCATTAGACGCAACTAACCATATAATTATGCGGAACTCTTTTTAAACGAGGGGCGAAAGATTTTCGCCCCTGAGTTATTTTAAGGCTTAGCGAGAATGGTCAAACCTTTTAGGAGATCAAGCGCTCTTTGAAGTTGATTGTCCTGAGCAAGTATTTTTTGAACTTCTTCTGACTGTTTATCTTTGCTATCTGCTGCAGGAGCACCTCCCTGTGAACTATCTTTCTTAAAACTACGCTCACCTTTTTTGGGCACCACTTCACCCTCACCAGCGTTCTCCATATGTCTGGGCAGATCCTTTTCTTTTATGGAAAAACGACTTTTAGATTGATCCACAGCCGCTACTTTTTCCTCTCTAGGCACATAAATATCCGGCTGGATGCCCTTTGCCTGGATTGAACGCCCAGAAGGTGTATAGTAAAGAGCCGTTGTAAGCCGCACGGCAGATCCATCTTCAAGAGGTATTACGGTCTGAACAGAACCTTTACCAAAGGTAGGCTCACCAAGGATCAGTGCCACTTTATGGTCTTGAAGAGCTCCAGCAACTATTTCCGATGCGCTTGCACTGCCTCCATTGACTATAACTATGATGGGGTATTTGTGCACTTTGTCCTTTTTGTGAGCCTCAAACTTCATCTGCTGTTCTTCTTTCCTTCCCTTAGTATAAACGATCAACCCGCTATCTATGAATTCGTCGCTAACCTGAACAGCCTGATCTAAAAGTCCGCCGGGATTATTACGCAAATCGAGGATTAACCCTTTAAGGGGTTTGTTCTCATTTTCCAGGGCATCAAGAGCCTTGCGAAGTTGCTGAGAAGTATCGCTTTGAAAGCTGGCTATCCTTACGTAGCCAAAACCGGGCTCAAGAGTGCGGTATTTAACGCTTTGAATATGGATTAAAGCTCGCACCAGTTCGAACTCTAATGGCTTTGTCTCACCTTCACGAATAATGGTGACTCGCACCTTCGTCCCCTCAGGACCTCTCAGTCTCTTAACTGCTTCGGTTATGCTCATATCCTTTGTTGATTCACCATCTATCTTGATAATCTGATCGTTTGCCCTTATACCCGCCTTATCTGCGGGGGTACCTTCAATGGGAGAAACAACCGTAAGCACTCCATCTCTAACCGTAATCTCAATACCGATACCACCGAAAGTTCCACGGGTTTCTACCTGAAGTTCCTTGTATTCATCAGGGTTCATATAGGTCGAATGGGGATCTAGAGACTGGAGCATACCTTTTATTGCTCCTTGAATCAGCTTGGCGTCATCAACCGGTTCCACATATTGATCTTCCACCAAGTTAAGAACTTCGCTGAACAGCTTAAGTTGCTTAAAAATGGTGTCTGTCCTGTTTTTTTCTTTTTTTTCTTCGGAGCAATAAGCAGTAATGCTTTGAAAAACCCCCCACACTCCCAGAAGCACTACCAAGCTAATAATTGCTATAAAACTTTTTTTGCCCTTTTTCATACCCGTGAATTACTCTCCTTTCTTTTCATTAGTCTTGAGGGCGAACCATTGTATAACATCCAACGGTTTCCCATTATGCCTCCACTCAAAATAAATACCGCTTTCACCTAATATCTCTGACTGAGCAACATCTCCGATCACATCACCTCGCATTACTCGACCACCTTCCTGGACTCGTAAAGATCCAAGATACGTCGTTACACTAAAATAATGATTCCCGTGATCAATTATCACCGTCCTTCCAAACTCTCGAAACCACCCCGCAAACATTACCCGTCCATCAGCAACCGCTCGAACAGGGGTTCCCTCTCGAGCTTTTATAAAGACACCTTTACTATACACCAAAGGGATCGAATCTACATCTTTTTTTAATTCCACACTGGACTCCACAACACCATCTACTGGAATGATAAGTTTAGGCAGCTTTTGCTGTGGTAAAGATGCTTGTGATGGGGGTATCTCACTGAAGAACAATCCTAACGAACTGTCTTCACTATGTTCAAGAGTTCCACGCTTTTTTAGAATATCTCTACTTACCGACACAAGACGCTGAAGGTTTTTTCTAAAAGATGATTCAGCCTCCACCATTTCCCGTAAATTTCTTTCCAAAACTTTCTCTAAGCGATCGAGTTCTTCCATTTGCGCCCTACAGGTAGCCTGCCTTCTGAGGCTGTCTTCAATGACCGCCCGTAAAGCCATCTCGGCATTCCACCAGGCTTTCTCATAGACTATATTCTGTTCCGCCATAAGACGCCTAAAGGCTATCACTCGTTGAAGTTTTATTAAGTTCTCGGTGGCAGATTTTCTAGCATAAGACAACTCTCTTTCAAGCTGATCGTAAGCTTTCTTGTTTTCTTGAAGAGCTCGAGCAATTTCCCTTTTTCTTTTTTCACTTTCGTTAACCAATTTTGCCATTTCATCAACTGCTTTTTCTTCCTGTGACGACAACTCTGCTTGTCTTTGCGATTGAGCATAGGCTGAATCACAACAAGTAAGGAAAACCACGATAAACATCGACAAAACCAGACAGGAAAATGGTAAGGTTGAACCATCCCGGCAAAGATGAACCAATTTTGAGTTCAATCGCTCCATATCCAGTCTGTCCTGCTTGATACAACCCAATTTCTTTTAAGAACCCACTCTACAGTGACAAACACAATAAAGATTACCAAAACAAGAGTGATAATGGAAAATCCAAAAAGAGTCCCATAAGAAGGGAGGCAATTCTGTTCGGTTCCGAAAAAATGCTCTAAGTGTTGCCAGTATTTTTTAAGTCTATAAAGCAAAAAAAGCGACAGGGTCCATGCTATAGCAATCATTGGAAGTGCCTGCATATAACAGGCAAGACGTTTGAAAGAAGGTGAAGCCCCCAGAAGATCCCACAAATAGATTTCTTTCATCCGACGATAAAAAGAAAGTCTATAAAGCAAGAAAAGCATTACCAACATTAGAAGCAATAAAAAGGCGGTCAAAGTTATCATGGAATGCCTGACAAAACTAAACCAATTTCTTGCTTCAACTGCCAATGCTATACCAGAATAGACACTATCGACAGCCGGATCGGCTCCAAGGCTATCTACGAAAGCCTGGCACTTCTGGGGATGATCGAGACATTTCCCGCTTAAGATAATCTCTACATAACCGGTCACCTCTGATAGATCTCCCAGAGAAAATCCCTGTCCAAAGCTTTTTGCAAGTCCCTCCACTTCCTTTGCAATCTCTTTTCCGGACACTTCTCTGACAGATTCACACCACGCAGACGATCTAATTGTTTCGAGAACTTTCTGTCGATCTTGCACCGATGTTTTCATTTTCCACGAAACCATAACCACAGCTCGATTAGCCCATGGGGGCATCAAACAAGCTTCAATCCCCTTACTACCCAAAGCAAGAGGTCCCGCAAGGCAGGCAAGAGTTATACACAAAATGGCTGTAATAAAAATTAATGGTTCACCAACAATATCTTGATAAACTCGCTGAAATATAACTCCCCACGGAATTTTCACAGCGCCTTTTCTTCCTTTCTCACTGGAACAGCTTCTACAATATTTCGGTTATGAATCATAACAATTTTGACTCCATCGACCCACAATGGCAGGCGGCGATCGTGTGTGGCTACGATTAGAGTTTGTCCTCGTTTATGAAATGCTGAAAAAAGCTTTAATATTCGCTTGGCATGATCATCGTCAAGATTACCGGTTGGTTCATCAGCAAGTATTAACATAGGACTGTGGACTATAGCCCGTCCAATAGCTACCAACTGTCTCTCTCCCCCCGAAAGAAAACGACACTTTGTTTTTCTTTTCAATTCAAGGTCAATTAATCGTAAAACAGCCGAAACTCGTTTCTGGATTTCTTCCTTTGAGAATCCAATAACAACTAAAGGAAGAGCAATATTTTCTTCGACCGATAGATCCATAAGAAGCCTAAAATCCTGAAAAACTATTCCTATATGGCGTCTCCACTGATGAATTTTATTGGGATAGAGTTTCTTCAGGTTTTTACCAGCTACAAGGACAGTCCCCTTATCGAAAGTTTCTTGTCCCGAAATGACTTTTATAAGGGTTGTCTTACCGGAACCACTGGATCCCAGAAGAAATAGAAAATCCCCCGCATGAAGGGAAAAGTTCACATCCTCGAAAATCCAATTTCCCCCAGGATATCGCTTATAAAGATTCTCCGCGTATACGATTGCGTCCATCACCGCTTCATAACTTTCTTTGTAAGTTGCTACCAAAAACGCTTAGCAAATAACAATTTTTAATTTACACTATTTATTTAAGCTTATACAATGTCCAACAAAAAGTACTCGATAATTCCGCCTTGTTGGGGATGTTTTAAAATTGCGATTTATGGTATAAATTTGTGGATGAACTCTAAGAAACAGTGGGGCAAATAAAAGGTTTAATATTGGGAGGGATGTTAAAATTAGGAAAACTAAGCTTTATTGATGGTGTTCTAAAAAAATCCGTAAGAATTGTAGGGGCGACGCATGCGTCGCCCCTACAGTTATGTGGTGAATCATATATTGAGGTCGTTTTTAGCCACCTGAGTCTGGGAAGGTCTTCCAAGCTGAGTTTTGTCCCTGCCTTTTCTATGTTTCGCCAACTCATAAGAGAAGTTTTAGAACATCCTCTCTCTATGGGTTCGCTCCCAAATTGAAAGAGATCATCCCCACAATGGAAAAGGAATTTGACCAGGAAAACGCTATAACAGACAACTTCACTAAGTAGGTCTACAGGACTTTTTGTAATGAGAACCACTAGGCAAGCACTACCTGGTTCTTGCCTCTTCCTTTGGCAGCATACAGGGCGGCATCAGCCCTAGCAAGAGTCCTTTCCCCGTCCTCGCCATCCTTCCAGGATGCGACCCCGCAACTGAGGGTCACGGAGACATTGGCATGGGAATCGGTCACGGGAGACATAGCCACCATCTGGCGCACTCTCTCCATAGCCTGAACAGCCCCCAAGCCATTGGTCTCAGGCAGGATCACCGCAAACTCCTCTCCACCAATCCGGGCCGCTCGGTCAACTGCCCGCAATGTTTGACGCAGGATCCTGGCAACAGCCACCAGCACCGCATCCCCCACACTGTGTCCGTAAGTGTCGTTCACGCCCTTGAAGTTATCAATGTCCAGCATAGCCACACACAGTGGTCGGGCAAACCGCTTCGCCCGATTCACCTCATCGGCAAGAAGCTCAAAAAATCGGCGGCGATTTGCCAGCCCGGTGAGGGCATCAGTGGTAGCCATCTCCTGAAGTCTGATCTCTGCTAAGCGGCGTTCCGTAATATCTGCTACTGCCCCATGGATACGGGTCACCACACCACTTTCATCACGGTTACGAACCAAAAACACTGAGACCCAGCGATTCTCGCCCTTTTGAGTCCGCAATCGGAGATCCAGTTTCAACGGATTTTTTTCACCAGAACCCTGCGCCATACCGTGCAGGAGACGATCCCGGTCGTCGGGGTGGATATGCTTAAAAAAAAGCTCAAACTGCGGTGCAACAGCGTTGGGCATATAACCTAAAATCCGGTACAGTTCATCGGACCAAAAATCTGTACCCAGGGCGATGTTGTGCTCAAAACTTCCCACATGTGCAAGCTCTTGGGCTTCGGATAATAGTTCTGCTGTCCTTTTGATCTCTTCTTCTAAGATTCTTCTACGAGTCTCATCGTAAGCTGCAACGACGACACCGCTAATGGTCCCATCTTCTTCACGGGAAGGATAATAGGTAACCTGCATATATCGTCTGCCCATTCCAGCCATCTGGAACCAGGCTTCATATTGGACCGTATCACCAGCAAGACATTTATCTAAATTGGGTTTGACTAGTTTTTCAAAGGCATTCTTTCCCAGAATCTCCTGGACTTTATGTCCTTCTATCTCTTCTCTTTTTCGTGCATGGTAGAGTAAATATGCATCATTTACCAGTAAATATGTATAATTGCGATCTACAAGACTGATAAGGAACGGGGATGATGATATGACCCTTTCGTAACGTTTAAGAGTCAACTCGGCTAATTTGCGCTGAGTGATGGGGATGTGGGACACAACGGCACCTTGGATCTGGCCGTCCTGCATCCACGGCCGGACGTGCATCAAAAACCAGCGCTTTTCCATGGGAGAATGGCACGGATACTCCAGGTAGAATTCCTTTAAATTTCCGGAAATAATCTCCCGGATACCATGGGCCGCCCGGCTAGCTTCATCGCAATCCCTACCACTAGCCGTATCACACACCTCGAGATAGTTAGTTCCCACGATCTTTTCCACGTCCCCACCATTGGCAGACACAAAACGGCGCCAGGCATCATTGACGTCCACTATAATGCCATTTCGGTCCAGTACGGCCACGTGTTCCGCAAGGCTATCGAATACTGCCCGCAGCGCAGCCAACTCCTGGCTCACATCCAAACAAACACTACGATCGTCCATAGGCTCCCCTCGCTCGTTGAAACAATATAGTTAAACCCCTGGAATGTTACTTTTCTTTCCTTTCATCATCCCCATACATGGCTCAATTCTACGTATCTACAAAGTTCAAGTAAATAAAAACAATCGCTTTGCATTTTTACACAGTGTTTAGCCAAGTATCTCTGCAGGGAAAAAGGCTTTACTGAATTTAGAAACGGTTTCTCCGAATCCTGGCAAGCTTTTCTGGCTATATCTTCGTTTGAAGTGTTCCCAAAAGTGAGACACCAATTATGTAGCACTTTAAAGGCATAAATAAGGATACAAAATGTATGAGACCTAATAAGTTTTCATTTGACCAGATAATCAAGATCATTGCATAAGCAGATCTGCCTGGCATTTCTATACGCTCTACACTTTTGGGGGCATGCCATAGGGGCAGGTTCTTAACCTGCCCCTACAATAATAATGATTCCGTTATAGGGAAATGTAAGGGGGTTTTTAGAACACCCTCCCACAAGACTTGAATTTTTGAGTTTTAGCGTATAATCTTAAAGCAAAATACATTTTGAAACAGAAGGAAATAGCTAAATGCCGGTAAGTGTTAGTTTCATTAAGGAACTGGACACAGTAGATCCTAAACTGCGCAGAGTTCTTCTTGCAATGCTGGAAGAGCTCGAAAGGCAAAGGGAGGAGTCTGTAACAAAAAAGGAATTTCTCGAACTTAAGGAGATTGTGCGAGAACTTGGCAAAACAGTTCAAGAATTAGCTGTCGCACAGAAACGCACTGAAGAAAGACTAAATGAACTGGCGGAAGCCCAAAAGAAAACTGAACAGCGACTTGAGGCTTTAGCAAAGAGAGTAGATGAACTGGCGGAAGCTCAGAAAAAAACCGAGATTGAAGTTGCAAAACTTGCTTCGTCCGTTGATATTCTTCGTCACCAGGTTGGAGGGCTTTCAAGAAGCATGGCTTTTGACCTAGAAAACCAGGCATATCGAAAGCTGCCAGAGTTTTTGAAGGTGAATTACGGAATAGAAGTAACAGACCGTCTCATTCGCACTCACATCGGCGATTTGGAAACAAATGTTTTTGGCAAGGCTATTCGTGAAGGTAAAGAACTCTACTTAGTTGGGGATGCTGTGTTGAAACTTGACGATATATCTAAAATTTCTCAGGTATGGGATCAAGTTGAAGCAGTGAAGAATGAGTTTGGGGGAGAAGTCGTCCCGATAATAATAACCCATTTTGCAAAACCAAACGTTATGGAAAAGGCTAAACGGATAGGCATCATAGTGGTTCAGAGTTTTGAGTGGTTATAAAAAAGCAAGAGATTTTCCCAAAACCTTTTCCTGGAATAGCAAAAACGCCCAGATTTAATTAGGGGCTAGAAATTTTCTGTCCCTTTAACTTTTTTACGTAAATCGCAGAAAGCGATAGTTCATCAAGAGACCATCCCCCTCCCGTAACCAGATACTAAACGATGGACTTTCCTAACAGCATGTCGTAAATCTAGTCGGAAACGATGGCGGGGTTATCTTGCTTTCGTATTCATCCATGCTGTATTAAAGATAAAAAAGCAACAATGTTAAGGAGGAATAGAGAAATATGGCTGAAATAAAGAGCACCATAGAACTTGTCATGGAACGCACAAAGCATCTCATAATGAGCAGTGAAGAAAAGGAACGTCAGCAGGCTATGGATGTCATAGAAAAAATTCCGGGGCATATACAAAAATTTCTGGATAGATCCATCTCCGAAGAAGCCGTCATATCTGCCTACAGAGAAATTCCCGAAGCTTATCGTAAAGAAGCAAGGAAGAAGGTCTTAGAAGCCACGCTAGAACGAATCGACTTAGAAACGGCACCTTCTATATTCGCGTTACTTCAAAAACTTCTTGGAGAAAAAGATCCTTTGACGCATCAGATCCTGGAACTCCGTGAAATCCAGCATAAGTATGGAGAAAAAGCTGAAAAACTTAAAGAAGAAATAAACCTCAAAATTACAGCCCGACTTGCAGAAAAAAATATAAGCGGAGATGCAGTTTTCGTAATCCCAGAAGAAACGCCAGCTTTCATGTCTCTCACTAAAGACTACGAAAGAAGATGGAACAACCTAAAACAGCAGATACTTTCATCCTGCTAGGAGTTCTTTACGGAGATGGAAGAGCGAGCCCAAGAAATAGCGACATTTCTTACTCCGATGATGCAACAGTATCTTGCTATAAAATCTCAGTACCCTGATGCTCTCCTTTTATACCGAATTGGCGATTTCTACGAACTCTTTATGGACGACGCCATTACAGCATCTCGCATACTCAATATTGCTCTTACATCCAGAGACAAAAACAGTGAAAACGCCGTGCCCATGTGCGGAGTTCCGCATCATGCTTCCGAACAATACATTGCTCGACTTGTATCCGCAGGATACAAAGTGGCTATTTGCGAACAGGTTGAAGACCCAAAGATAGCAAAGGGGATAGTAAAACGAGAAGTCGTTCGAGTTATAACCCCGGGTCTGATAGTAGAAGAACAGAACCTTACAGCAAAGCTCCCTAATTACCTCTGTGCCATAGCTCACAATAGCCGCACATGGGGTATCGCTTTCATGGATGTATCAACAGGGGAATTCAGAGCAGTTGAAGTATCGAAAATCGAAGAACTTCTGGAAGAGATCCACAGAATTGAACCAAAAGAACTTCTTATACCTGAAAACTTCAACGAAGCAGCACTGGAAGAAATAAAAACAACTCTTCAGACTTCGATACAAACCCTTCCACCAGAATACTTTGATGAAGAATTATCCCGAGAACGCCTTTGCCGTATTTTCTCGGTATATTCCCTTGAAAGTTTTGGTCTGGATGGATTTTCTGCCGCCATAGGTGCGGCGGGAGCCGCTGTGCGTTATGCCGAAGACAATCGCCTTCCTCTTTCTCATCTGAAAAGCCTCACTCCCTATAACCGCTCCGATTTTATGACACTGGACGAAAACACCGAAAAACATCTTGAAATATTTTATTCCCAAAGCTTCAGAAGCCGTAAAGGATCTCTAATTGAAATCATTGACCGCACTTGCACGGCCATGGGTGGAAGGATGCTCAACCGATGGCTCCGCTATCCTCTTGTCAAAAAATCCGATATTCTTGACCGTCAAAATGCAGTAGAAGAGTTGGTTCGAAATCCTCAGCTACTGCGGGAACTTCGTCACCAACTCGAAGCTATTGGCGACCTTGAAAGAATCATAAGCCGTATAACAGTTGGATCAGCAACCCCGAGAGACATCCAAAATCTTAAAACGTCCCTTTTGCCTCTTCCAGTTATTCGTGATCTTATAGATTCATGTAACAGCGCCCTTTTTAGACGAACAAAAGATCAATGGGATAATCTCCAGGATGTCGTATCTCTGATAGATTCAATACTTGTTGACAATCCTCCCCTTAATTGGTCTTCCCACTCCATAATCAAAGAAGGCGTAGATCCTCAACTGGACGAATATCGTCAAATAGCGAAAGACAGTAAAGGATGGCTACTAAAGTTTGAACAGCAAGAACGGGCAAAAACGGGGCTTTCCTCTCTAAAAATCAAATACAACAAGGTATTTGGCTACTTTATTGAACTTTCGAAAACTCAGGCAACTTATGCACCTCCTAACTATTACCGAAAGCAGACCCTTACAAACGCAGAACGGTTTATAACCGAAGAATTGAAAGAGTTTGAAACTAAAGTGCTTGAAGCAGAATACAGGCGTCAGGAAATTGAACGAGAATATTTCGAAAGACTAAAAGCTGAGATCCTATCTTACCAGGATCGTATTCATAAAATGGCAAACCTTATCGCTACCGTAGATTGCATTGCATCGTTTGCTGAGTTAGCCATCACTGAAAGATATTCCAAGCCTATACTTACCACTGACGGGTCAATCATCATCAAAGAAGGAAGACATCCTGTTGTTGAAAAGTATCTTCCCAGAGGTTCTTTCGTGCCCAATGACATCGAACTTAACATGACCGACCAGCAGATCTTGATTATTACAGGTCCCAATATGGCGGGAAAATCTACAATCCTGCGGCAAACAGCTCTTATTGTGTTACTTGCTCATGTAGGAAGCTTTGTCCCGGCTCGGGCAGCAACCATAGGACTTGTGGATCGTATCTTTACTCGTATTGGTACTTCCGATGATCTGGCAAGAGGACGCTCCACCTTTTTGGTCGAAATGCAGGAAGTAGCTTCAATACTTCATCGAGTAACCCCCAAAAGCCTTGTTATACTGGACGAAATCGGAAGGGGAACAAGCACTTACGACGGCATGAGCATAGCTCAGGCTGTAATTGAATACCTGCACGATGTTCAAAATGCCGGCGTAAAAACTCTCTGTGCCACTCATTACCACGAGCTTACAGAGCTGGCGGAACGTCTTCCGCGAGTTAAAAATTTCAGCGTAGCAGTAAAGGAATGGCGAGATCAGGTCGTATTCGCCCATCGATTGGTTCCAGGAAAGATTAACAAAAGTTACGGCATTCATGTGGCAAAGCTGGCAGGTCTTCCAGAAAGTATCATAAAGAGAGCCCAGGTCATTCTTAGAGAACTCGAAGACCATCATACTTTGAAAGAACCACAATCCAAAGCTGAACCAGAACAACAAACAGGGGAATTTGAAAAAGTTTATCCCAGAACAGTCAAAAAACCAAAAGCTGGCTTTCAGCTTCCTATCATGGCTCTAAGCGAAGAATGGCTTAAACAGGAACTCTTAGCCCTGGATCTTGACCGTATAACCCCTCTTGCCGCTCTTCAAATACTTTACGCAATACAAGAACGGTTAAAAAAGGAAAAAGGGTCATGACAGGACTTCCTCGAATCGCTGTCGTATTGCTGATAACAATTTCGCTTATGTGTGGAACATCTCAAGGGGCGAGTGAGCTTTCACCTCCCAGGTCGTTACACTATCTTAAAGATGTGACTTTCACCAAGACTTCCGATTCAGCTAAGCTTGTTCTTTCTTTCGACGCTCCGGTCACTTACCAGATCTCCGAGCAAAGCCATGGCAAAAGAGGCAAAAAATTGACTATTTTGATCCAAAACTGCGTGATAAATCCACGGATTGAACGCATTGGACCAGACAGGAATTTTATCGCTTCATTGAATGCAACAAGCCGCTATAATGCCAGATCCGGGATGTCAGCCCTTATAACTATTTCTTCCTATCGAGAAGTCGGCTTTAGCTGGTCCGAGACACCAAATCCCTTTCGAATTGTCGTGACAATGGTTAAAAAAGAACCACCTTCGCCTAAAATTACAGGCGATCAGTCGCTGGCAACTTCTAATAACAAAGTAATTTCTCCCGAAAAGGTTGGCTTTTTATCCACCCCTGAAGGGAAACCAACAAGGTCCGATCCATCTGACAAAGTCAAGAGAAGCATGCTCATAGTTATAGACCCGGGTCACGGTGGAAAGGACAAGGGAGCTACCGGTTTTGGCGGTGTCTATGAAAAGGACCTTACTCTTATAATGGCTCGTTCTTTAAAACGTATCATTGAAGAGACTTTACCCGACGTAAAGGTTGAACTCACACGATACCGTGATGAATATCTATCGCTTGAACAAAGAGTAAAATTAGCCAACTCTCTCAAGGCAGATCTCTTTGTCTCCCTTCACTTCAACGCCCACGAAAATCCTTCTGTGAGAGGTATTGAAACTTACTACCTGAATATCTCTCAGGATAAGGAAGCGGCTCGAGTCGCCGCCATAGAAAATGCCGTTCTAAAAAAGAAAATGTCCGACCTCGAAGCAATCCTTCAGGATCTTCTAAAAGCCAGTTCCATAGCCGAATCGGCAAAACTTGCTCGAGCAATGCATGGACAAATGATGGAAGCTTTGAAACCATCCTTTCCTGACGTTAAAGATTTGGGGGTTAAGAGCGCACCTTTTTATGTGCTCTTTGGAATTACCATGCCTGGTGTTTTAATAGAGGCTGGCTTCATCAGCAACAAAGAAGAACTAAATATGATTAGATCTCCCGAGTTCACTCAGGCTGTTGCAAAAAGCATTCTTCAGGGAGTAAAACTATATGCGCAAGAAATAAACCGAGACAATCTGGAAAGAGAAGGTAGAGTTGTTAAGAAAAAAGAGTCTGCGGAAGTTCCACAGGAAAAAGAACGTAAGGACAAACTAGAAAAGCCATTGACTAGAGAATCTCTTCAAAACCCAGGTCCTTAATTAACAATGAAAGATACGGGGCATGCCTTCATGAGGTGGTGTAAATAAATGCGAGAACAGCAAGAACTTATCTGCGGAACAGTGGTTGAGTTTTTCAATGAAAAGAATATCTGCACGGGAGTGGTACTGGGCACAAAAGGGCAAAGACTATTTGTCCTTTCTGAACAAAACAGGGAAATGAACATCTCCCAGAACCGCATTATGGAAACTATTGGTCCAGTTCTGGATGCAAAGGAAGATAGAGACAAACTCGTAACAAGGCTTAAAGAAATCAGTGAAAAGAGGCGAGAACTCGCTCACCAAATCAACATTGAAGAACTATGGGAACTGCTTGAAGAGGAAGGCGGAAGCTATTCTCTCAAAGCACTAGCCAGCTTTATTTTTACCGAACCTGACCACCACCAGCTTGCAGCCCTGGAGCGAGCCCTTATTGCCGATCGATTTCATTTCCAAAACAAAGACAGCCTTTACATACCAAGATCTAAAGAAAATGTGGAGCACCTAAAGTTTCAGGCGGAGCAGGAAGTCAGAAGAGAACTAATGTTACAGTCAGGAAGCCTGTGGCTTAAAGAAGTTTGGAAAAGCGAATCCGAACCTTCCTCCCACCGTGACTTTTCTGAAGAACAGCAAGACATTATTGAAAAGCTCAAAGACTTCGCCGTAACCGGAAATGAATCGGAACATTTGAATACAATAAAAGAACTTTTCAAAAGAGCGGATCTTAATGTTGACCCACAGGTAGCTTTTCGCCTTCTGGTTAGCCTTGGAGTGTGGAAGGCCGACGAAAATTTATTGATACACAAGTTTGGCATCCCTCGTTACTTTCCTCCTGAAGTGATTTCTTATGCTGAAGACTTGGTTAAGAAAAAAGGCTCCTCAGAACCCAATGTAACGGTAGATCCTCTGGATGAGCACCGTGAAGACTTGAGGCATCTATGGACGGTGTCCATAGATAGTGAAGAAACCAAAGATATTGATGATGCTATCTCACTAGAAGAACTTGATTCCGGGCTATTTCGTATCGGAATTCACATCACAGATGTGGCGGCTTATATTGAACAGGGTGATCCTCTGGACGCTGAAGCGAGAACTCGCATGACCTCAATATATTTACCCGACGAAAAAATTCCCATGCTCCCGCCCATCATTTCAGAAAATCTCTGTAGCCTGATAGCCCACGAAAACAAACGAGCTATCACTTTCTTCATCACCGTGGATCATCACGGCTCCGTTTTGGAAACTCGAATAACGCCCTCATTCATTCAAGTAAAGGAGAGACTAACCTACGAAGAAGTCAACGAAAGGCTCAATCTTGGCGACGAACGTCTTAATTTTCTTCACAAAGTGACAAGCGTTCTTAGAGAAGAACGGAAAGGCCATGGCGCCATTATTCTTCACGTGCCCGAAGTGTATGCTATGGTTGATGATCAGGGGTTAATACACCTAAAAAAATACAGTCAAGAAGAACCTAGCCAGACAATTGTTTCTGAGTGCATGATTGCAGCGAACGCTATGGCGGCAAAATTTTTCGCGGAACATGACATCCCTGCCCTGTATCGAACTCAGGGAGAAGCCAAGCAGGAAGATGAATCTTACGGAGATAATGTGCATCCTCTGTTTGTTCTCCTTCGGCAGAGACGACTTTTTGCCAGAGCCGAACTCTCTACAACACCAGAACGACACTGTAACCTTGGAGTAGAATACTACTCCAGCATCACATCCCCTATTCGAAGATACATGGACCTTGTGCTTCAAAGACAGTTTAGATCTTACTTTTTAGGACAACATCCAGCTTACACCATGGACGAACTCGAAACCATCATCACTGAAATGAACGACATCATCCCTAAAGCCTTTCAGATCACTCGACGATGGAACCGATACTGGCTCCTCCGTTATATTGAACAAGAAAGCATTCGTGAAACATCTGCGCTGATACTGGATTACAACGACCGAAGCGTTCACGTAGTTCTACCGGATTTTATGCTGGAAACTTTCATTCCCAAAAAGGCTTTTAGATCTCTAGCTCTCGGGCAAATTGTGCCTGTAAAAATTGATAAAGTCCGCCCAAGAGAAGAAACGGTAGCGGTTATTCCGCAATGATCAGACAAAGCACATGCAAGCAGGAACTTTACGAACGAAGGAGCAATCATGGAAGATAAAATTTTGAAAGCGATCGATTTAAACCTTGATAAATTCATAGGAGAACTTTGCGAATTCCTTAGAATTCCCAGCATAAGTGCTAAATCTGAACACCGAGCCGATATTCTTAACGCCGCTCAATGGCTAAAAAATAAGCTTGACTCTCTGGGTATGAAAACCAACATTTATCAAACTAAGGGGCATCCCATCCTTTTTGCTTCGCTGTGCCAATATTCTGACCGTCCGACTCTTATGATCTACGGACATTATGATGTCCAACCTGAGGATCCACTGGAGGAGTGGGAAACCCCACCATTTGAACCATCAATCCGTAACGGTTTAATCTACGCTCGAGGAGCAACGGACGATAAGGGACAGTTATTTACCTGGATTAAGGCTCTGGAGACAGTAAAAGAAGTAACAGGTAACATCCCTATTAATGTAAAAATCCTCATAGAAGGTGAGGAAGAAATAGGAAGTCCCAACCTTCACGGTTTTATTCTGGAACATAAAGAACTTCTTTCTGCAGATACTATAGCTATATCTGATGGGTCAAAGTACTCCCACGACATTCCAGCTATAACCTACGGGCTCAGGGGTCTTTCTTACCTGGAAGTCGAAGTAGTAGGACCACGGATTGACCTCCATTCGGGAAGCTACGGTGGAATCGTTAGAAACCCGATAAACACTCTGGTTCAACTCCTAGCTCAACTTAAAGACGATAAAGGACGCATAACCATACCAGGGTTTTATGATGACGTGTTGCCCCTAGAACCCTGGGAACGTGAAGAAATGGCTAGACTTGCCATAAATGAAGACGAACTCAAGTCATACCTTGGGGTGGATGAACTTTTTGGCGAAGAAGGCTATTCTGCCCTGGAACGTAAAGCCGCTCGCCCCACTCTTGATATAAACGGCATATGGGGTGGATATCAGGGAGAAGGAGCGAAAACGGTTATTCCATCCAGAGCGGGAGCAAAGTTAAGCATGAGGCTTGTGCCTAATCAGTCCTCAAAGCGAATAGACTCTCTTGTTACCGATTTTCTCGTAAAAAAAGCGCCATCAGGAGTGAAAGTCTCTGTAAAATCCCTCCACGGTACAGATCCAGTAATAGTCCCGAGAGACCTACCCGAGGTTGATGCAGCCAAAAGGGCTCTTCAAAAAGGATTTGGTCGGGAGCCCGTGTTCATTCGCGAAGGAGGATCAATACCCGTGGTTTCTACGTTCAAAGAACTTCTCGGTATAAACTCAATACTTTTACTTGGATGGGGCAATCCTGACGATGGTCCTCATGGCCCTAATGAACACTTTGCTGTAGAAAACTTCAGAAACGGCACAAGAGCGGCGGCTATCTTTCTTGAAGAGCTGGCTATTACGCGATCTTCTTAAACCATTCTCTGTTCTTTCCGCAGTTTGGACACGTTTCCGGTAAATCTCCGCGTCCTCTATTCAGACATTCAGACGCAGTGGCTTCATACATAGTAAATCGTCATTCTTTCGGAGATCACGTGATCGAGGGCGTATTTGCAAAGCCTGTGGCGAAAACTCCACTTCGGTAGGATTTTTTGATAAAGTGAAGTATGTCAAATACAGATAAAGTTTTAAAAAAATTTCTGCTCCCTCTTCCCCATCCTACATTGCTTCTACTCCCTCGTTGAGCTGTTATTTCAAAAAATCATCCTCAACAGATTATGCTTATGCAAAAATTACGCGATGCTTTGCTTCCAAAACTTGTTTTTGATAAGTTAAGGGTGGTGGAGATACGAAATTGAAACTTTCAAAACACGCGAAATTAAAAATTGAAGAAAGAAGAATTGATTTGGAGAATATAGAGAAAGTACTTAAAAATGCTGAACTCATATTTTATGACATCATCTCAAAAAGCTTTGTTTCAATTGGAAAAATTAAAATTGGAGAAATGGAAACAAATTTAATTGTGGTGCACAAAAAAGAAGATGATGAAATAAAAATAATAACTGCTTATCCATGTAAAAATATAGATAAAGAAATTAAAAGGAAGGAGAGATTGAAATGGATAAGAATAAAATAAAAGTCTGGTACGATGATGAGATGGATATACTTTATGTTTCCTTGAAAGAAGGACCTGCGCTTGATTCAGAGGAAATAGCGGAAGACCTGCGTGTTGAGTATGGAAAAGAAAGGGAAATTTTAGGAGTGGAAATTCATAACATCACAAAAATGGTTGCAAAGTCTTTGGCTTCTCAACTAAAAGAAGCGATAAAAGAAGTATGATAATAGTGAAAAGATATGAACGCACAACTTACCGAAGACTACATGGTCGAACAGGCAGCTATAAATTGGTTTAAGGAACTGATGGACAATCCCCCCACAGTCCCCTCTCCATAATACCCTTACTCGCCAGGAGGAAAGCCTCTTCTTACCCCTTGGGAGCGAATGGAAGCCCAACTGCCATATTGCTAATGGCCAAAAGTTTAGCCACTATTCAATAACTACTACTATTCGATCTTCTTAAACCATTCTCTGCTCTTTCCGCAGTTTGGACACGTTTCCGGTAAAAACCCGTCCTCTATCCAGCCGCAGTGGGTGCATACATGGTAAACCGTCATTCTCTCCGAGATCACATGATCGAGAGCGTATTTGTAAAGCTTGGCATGCCGTTCATCAGCATTCCTTGCCGCAGTAAACCACCATATAGCCGCTTTATCTTCATCCTGCCACGCCTGTTTTATCATGTCGGGATAGGCAAGTTCGCTTGCAAAAGTCTCATTCTCAAATGATCTTTTGAGATTTTCTTCAGTTGATCCTACATCTTCCAAAAGAGAAAAATAGTTTCTTGCATGCACAGCTTCCGCCTCTGCCACAGCTCGAAAGAGCAGAGCTATTTGGGGATAGCCTTCTTCTTCAGCCTTTTTCGCAAAGCTAAGCAATCTAAAGTAGGCTTTGCTTTCCCCAACAAAAGCAACTTCCAGGTTTTTACGGGTTTGAGTCTTCATCGAGGTCAATTCCCTTTACTCCAATTTTTTCAGTTCGTCTTCAGGCATGCTAAAGCTATGTTCCGGGCCCGGGAAAATACCTTCTTCAATTTCACGTCTGTATTGTTCCAGAACTTCAACGATTTTTTGTCCCAGATGAACATACTGCTTAACGAAGCGAGGAACGAAACGATCGAAAAGTCCCACCATGTCGTGAAACACAAGAACCTGCCCATCACACTTAGAACCAGCTCCAATTCCAATGGTAGGAACAGGAACAGCTTCGGTTATGCGTTCAGCAATTGGTGCTGGTATAAGTTCCAGAACAATGCTAAAACAGCCCGCATCGGCAAGAGCAAGAGCGTCATCTATAAGCCGCTTTGCTGTTTCTGCATTTTTACCTTGAACTTTGAATCCCCCGAGTTGAGCAATACTCTGGGGAGTAAGCCCCAGATGCCCCTGAACGGGTATACCTGCTTTAACAATAGCCCTAACCTGCTCGATTACTGATGCTCCTCCCTCAAGCTTCACCGCTTGAGCTCGTCCCTCTTTCAAAAATCTTCCCGCATTGATAACCGCCTGTTCAACGCTAGCCTGATAGGACATAAAAGGCATATCACCTATTACGAGAGCTCGTTTAACTGCACGAGTCACAGCCCGAGTATGATGTATCATCTCATCCATTCCCACCGATAGCGTATCTTCATGACCTAGCATGACCATTGCCAGAGAGTCTCCCACCAGAATCATGTCAATACCACTCCGATCTATCCACACGGCGGTGGCATAATCGTAAGCGGTTACCATAGTTAGTTTTCTTTGGCCTTTGGCGGCCATAACGTCGGGAACCGTAACTTTCTTCATCGACATGCTCCCCTAAGGTTTGTGTTTACTCGCCAGCACCATATCCAAGCTCAAGGGTTTTAACAAGCTGCACAAGTGTCCAGTTAACTGGGGTAGAAATGCCATACTCCTGCCCCAAGTTAACTATAGCTCCATTTATGGCGTCAATTTCTGTGCGATGCTTACGATCTACATCTTGCCCCATGGAAGATCGATTCCGTCCCGTAGATTGAGCAACTTTGAGCACATGATCTTCAATATCATCTCGCACTGGAATCCCAAGCTTTTTAGCCACACCAACTGCTTCTCTAACAGCTTGTCTTGAGAGTTCGCTAGCGGGTTTGAAACGATACACTCCTTCATTCAAAATACCCGTAAGAGCGGTGATAGCGTTAATACCTACGTTAACAAGAAGCTTTTCCCAGATGAGAGTTTTTACATCGTTTCTTACGTAAGCTTCCAGACCGGCTTTATTAAACATATCAACAACCGGTTCGACAATGGCTGTATTTTCCTGTTTCCAGGGACCAATAAAAGTGGGGCCTGTTCCTCCATGGCGAATCACACCTGGTTCAAGTAAGGTAGCCCCCTGGGCTGTGGTTCCTACGATGAGCCGTTCTGAGCCAAATATGTTCTCTAAGATTTCGGGATTGCCAAGACCATTCTGGAGCGTAAGAATAAGAGTTTCATGACTCAGAGCAGGACTCAAAACGGCACGTTCAGCGGCAACCCGGGTAGCATAGCTCTTAACCGTGAATATGAAAATATCGCAGGGATCTTTCAAATATACCGGATCAACGTATGCACCTTTAGGAAAAAAAGTCCTTTCTTGCCCGTTAATTTCTCGCACCACAATTCCTTGCGAAAGAAGCTGTTCTACAAGACTAGGTTTTATGTCGCAGAAATAGACTTCTTCACCTGCTTCTATAAACCTGGCGCCCAAAAGACCACCTATAGCACCAGTGCCTATAATAAAAATTTTCATTACATTCCCCTCCTCAAATGACTAACCGGTCTTTTATAGGCTACACTTTCTAAATTCGGCATAACAAGAAAAAAATCTAGTAACAATAAACAACTTCTTGACCTGCAAAGTTCGTTTTTCGTATTTTGAAAACAAACCATTTGTAAGTCTTCAGGATGGCATGCATCACTTGGCAAAATAGTATCCTTAGCCTTAGGTGAGGCTGTCATCCTGGAAAATAAAATCTTCGAGGAATCTCTGGCTATATTGGTTTCTCATACGTGAGAGATTCCTCGAATGCTAGTTCAGGGGTGACAGTAAAAATTAAAAGGAGGTCTAGTTATGGTCTCATCGGCAGCTCAGGCGCTTGAAAGAACAGAAGCAACAGCAAAAAGAGCTAAGCCGGGAAAATACTTAACCTTCCGGCTTGGTGAAGAAGAATATGGTATCGAAATTCTCAAAGTTAAAGAAATTATCGGCATGATGCCAATCACCCCTATCCCTCAAACCCCCGAATACATCAAAGGCGTTATTAACCTTAGAGGCAAAGTCATTCCGGTAATTGATCTGAGGCTAAGATTCCGAATGCCAGAAGTTCCATACACTGAGCGAACCTGTATCATTGTGGTGGAAGTCAAAGTAGCCAATGAACCCATATCGATAGGCATTGTGGTCGATGCGGTCTCGGAAGTTTCTCAAATTAAAGAAGAAGATATTGAAGCGACCCCATCCTTTGGCACATCGCTAGACACAAACTACATACTGGGCATGGCAAAAACAGACAATTCGGTAAAAATCTTACTTGATATTGACCAAGTTCTCACCCAGGAAGAACTGGAGTCTCTGGAAAAATCTTTTTAGCATGCTTCCATAGCTTTATAGGGGCGCACTTTTGTGCGTCCTTGCTTAAACAAATAGAAATTTATTGTGCTCCAGCACATAGATTGGGAAGCGAGTTGAAACAAAAGTGGTAAACTTAAGCGCATCATCTAACTTATCCACAAACCAAAAAGCCTCGTCTTGTTTTAAGCTAGAAATTTGAACGTCAGAAGGAATACGCCATTCACGCTCATGTTTCCAGGTTGACCCTGGATGTTTATGCTTCTGGAAACGATACTTATCGAACTCTGACAAACGGTTGAAAGCTTCAGGAGGAAGATAGCAAACTGGTTTGGTTCCAAGCTTCTTCAAAACAGTTTTCAAAACAGCTATCCCGTACGGTTCAACAGTCCATCTAATTAGAGCCTTGTTCCAGCGTTTTAACAGGTGGATGTTAACAGGCGGAACGGATGTCCAGCACACTACTTGAATCCCGCCCCTAACAATAGGCTTTTCCTGCATGCCTTGAGAGGCTCTCAATCTCCCTTCCCTTGCGATGTTTATCAAAACATCAATGGCTTCGTTGCCTGCAAGAGGATCCATGGAAATAAGCTTTTTCACGTATTCAATACTGGTTTGCCCATTCATGGGTCCCATAGATCCCCTTGTGTAATGATACAAATACCTGAACCAATCAACCTGACGTTCTACCAATTTCACTTGCTTAGGGGGAACAACTGGACGATTTGCCTCAAAGGTAGTTCGTGACTTCCAATCAGAAGGCACATCCCAGAAAACATTGGAACTTTCTGGCGTAGAAACTTGATGCACCATATCTTTACGTATCGAGTTTACAACAGATTTTATCGAACCGATCCAGAAGGCTTTAGGTTTTGAAGCAATCTCTGGTTGAAAAGTCAAAAGGCGTGAAAGAATACCCCCAGATCTTAGCTTTATCGCTACAATATGGGAACTAATAGCAGCAACTATAAAATCTCGACAAGCTGGGAACTGCCACCTGTGGCAGGAAGCAGGACCTAAAGAACAGGATACTTCAACAAAAGGAGGGACCTCGCCGTCTGGCTTATCGAAATTCAAAGGCAAAGGTTTAGAGTGAACCATGATAAACGGTGGGATCGATCCAGATTTTGGATTTTTTCTGAGATAATCCATAAACCATGTTGTAATAATATCATACCCCAAAGTCCCGCTACTTGAAACGTAAGTTGGGCTAACTTTAAGAGAAACATTCAGGGCATAAATGAAAGCTTGAAGCCAGTCACAATAAGGTCTTATTCGGCGAGGTGTCCGAGACTGAAAAAAAGCTACTCTAGGTGCAGGTAAAGAAGGTAGAAGTTTTGCATTTTTTGTAAAAAGAAAGATGCCATCAAATCCGGAAGGGGGGTCGGCAGCCAAAGGACATTTCGCTTGCTCCAAATAGATTACTTCTAAACCAAGACTTATTAGTCTCAGGGCGCTATTTTGGAGTTCATCTAAACTTCTTTTTGGAAGTTCGAAAATGCAGGAATCGTTATCTTCACATAACATTAGCCTTCGTCCCAACCGCTGGATATAAGGCGCAGAAGGTTTAGGAACAGCACGGGATGAAGGCACGGATAAAGAAAGCGCGATTAGAATCTCTTGAATCGATCGAGGCACCGGAATCCACCATTTGTGCTGTGGAGTCGAACAAACCTGGTCAAAAAAACCTTCAAGATCCATTCTTAATCCAACATACTTAACCTTTCAAAACGCCTGACCTATGCTCAAGAAAAACTGGATAGAGCCAGATGGATTGTTTTCGGGAGGATTAATAGCATAGCCCAAATCCACTCTAACTGGCCCTATTATGGTTTTATAACGCAAACCAGCTCCTACAGCATACCTTAGTTCGTCCATAAATATCTCTTCTTTCGGAAAAACTTGTCCAACGTCAAAGAAAATCACACCTTCAAGGTCTTTGGTGATGAACTGTAGGGGAAATCTTAGATCTGTGTTAAATTCTATAATGCTTCTTCCTCCAAGGGCATTTCCCCATTCATCAAGCGGTCCCAGCTTATGGTAGGCATAGCCACGGTTGCTATTGCTCCCTCCTGCAAAAAACCTCTTAAATATGGGAATGCTGGAATCCTGCTCGGGATTTGATATAACTCCCCAGTGAAATCTGTTAGCAAGAACCCAATCTTTTTTGAAGATAGGCACATAAGTCCTCAGTTCCAGGTCAGCTTTTACGTAGTTTATATCTGACCCCACAAGATCTGAGGCCCACTCTGTGGTAGCAAATGCTCTGAACCCTTTTTTTGGATCCAGGATATCATCCACTTTCTCATTGGCAAGACCAAATATAAGCGAAGAAATAAAGTAATTGTCTTTCTGTCTGTCAGGAATATCGGAATTGTAGGGATAAATATTAAGTTTGGTAATCTTATTTGTTTCCACATTGGGACCCACAAACCCTTTTAGAGTAGAAGTAATGGGAATGTTGATTTGAGGAGTTACAAACAGAGTCTCTGTTTCATAGCTTTTTTCATCGTTGTGCCCGATTCCACCTCGCAGATCGAACCACCATGGATCAAATAGAAAATGAGGCTGAAGGAACTGGGTTTCCAGTTGTTGCGTAAGGCTGCTGGCTTTTGCTTGAAGGCTTAACCGTCTAGCGTCCCCCAAAAACCTGCGAGCTTCAAAGCTTACTTTACCTCTAAGACCATCTTCTGTTCCATAACCAGCACCGGCTTTAACTGTATAAGGCTTGGCTTCTTTGAGATTAATCACAATGGGAAGTTCAGTCTTATCTGAATCAAGTTCCTGAACGGTTACATCGACGAAAGAAAAAAGCTGTGAATCCCACAGACGTCTCTGGCTTTCCTTGATTTTAGATGCCTTAAAGGGTTCACCCCTGTGAAAAGTCAAAAGCCGCTTTACTTCTCTGGAATTTACTGATTGGATGCCCTCGATTTTCAGGTCGCCAAATGTGCACTTCTGACCTATATCCACATCAAGCCATACAAAAGCTTTGTGCTCTTCCTTGAAAACTCTAGCAAGTGTTTCAACTTTCGCTTTTGGATATCCTTCTTCGGCAAGATAACGAAGAATCAGCTTCTCACATTCCCTGTAGTCCTCAGTTCTGAAGATATTGCCTTCCTTCAACGGAAGAAGTCTCTCTATCTCGCTTTTCCACTTTTCCAGTTCAATCCCTTTTCCTTTCATATTTAGTAACACATTAACAACTCTTGTCGGCTCACCCTCAGAAACGCTGATCTTTACCCAAGCGAGATTGGGAGCCGGTTTTTCCACTTTGTAGGTCACAACTGCCTCATAAAATCCTTCGCTATTATAAAACTGCTGTAAGCGTTCAACATCCTCCTTAAGCACGTTTTCATCAAAGGGGGTTTCACGAAATGGATGAAGAAGGCTCTTTTCCTTTGTATCCATAAGTTCTTTAAGACGAGAGTCTGAAAAGGAGGAATTACCTTTAAAGTGAATTTCCTGAACATCGATAGAAGGTTTTTGCCGATCAGGTTTGGTAGTATCGGTTTTAGAAGATTTCTTAGTGCAGTTTGGGCAAAGAGAAGAAATACTACTTGTTATTTTATCCCAAAGGCTATGGTTAGTGTTTTCGTGATATTGTTCAGAAGCAGCGATCAGAGCGGAAGGAATCACTATCCCAGCAAAGCAAATAATTAGAAAAAACGCACTGGATTTAAAATTACTAAGCCTTTTAATCACTTCGGTGATTCCTCGCATTTTGACGTAGAGACACAACTGTTACTACGCTCTGATTTCGAACATCCCAAAAGAACACAACAAAGGTCTTTTCTTTAATACATTAAAAGCACACCACTGGCAAAATGTTGTTGTTCTAATCCCTTAAAACCTTTTTGTGCGATTACCAAGAATCTTGACCCACGAGTTTATACTTGCTAAAGAGCAACGTGACAGAGACATAATTTTCACTGTCGGACTTTTTATCATGTTTTGGGAGTAAGCCATATACGAAGAACGATTTTACCGTTACTGGCATCGTAAGTCCAAACCAAAAACATCGGAAAAATTTGCGATAGATTCCTATGAAGTGCAATATAGACAGACTAACCTGTGGGTGCGCACTCAGGGAATCTTTCAACAAGAAGTTCTCGCTCTTGTAATTAAAAATCATAATGAGATTTTAAGCTATGCATCTCGCGAACCCAGGTTTTTGAGTTCTCTAACCCCTCTTCCATTCGACGACACAGCTCCTTCCATAGTAAAAACAATGCTCCGTGCAGCCATAGAAGCAGGTGTAGGACCTATGGCAGCGGTTGCGGGAGCAATTGCTGAACGAGTAGGCATGAACCTTATCGAGCTAAGTCCATCAGAAGTTGTGGTCGAAAATGGGGGAGATTGTTTTATTTACTCTACAGAAAACGTTATCGTGGGTATTTACGGCGGGAAACAGGCCAGGCTCAAAAAGCCGATCATGGTTAAACTCCGTAAAGATCAGCTTCCTATCTCCGTTTGCACGTCATCGTCTTTTATTGGGCATTCGCTGAGTTTCGGCAGAGCCCATGCTGCAACAGTTTTTTCAAAAGATGGGGCTTTTGCTGATGCTGCTGCAACGGCTATAGCCAATGCACTAAAAAGCTCTTCAGACATCGAGCCAGTTTTTAACCGCTGGAAGGCTCACCCTAAAGTCACAGCTCTTGTCGCTGTTGTTGATCAATCAATAGGCTTTTACGGCGATATAGAACTCGCAACGGATAAATGATTTCCCATAAGATATTAGATCTCCCAAATCGCGTGTTTTACATAGCGGCGATTTATAATCTTCCCTGAAGGGCAAATAATCCTTATAAAGGAAAAGACAAGACATAGATGATGGTGTCTTATACAATTTTTGACATTACCCAAGGAGAAGGATAGCCGTATGAAAAAGATAACCAGATTTCTTTTGGTGGTAGCAATGTTAATTTTCTGTAGCCCTAATGCAATGGCTCTCACTTCGGAAGAAGAGACCATTATTTCCCTATACGAAAAGCTTGCGCCGGGAGTGGTAAATATCACCAGTACTGTTCTTGAACGAGATTTTTTCCTAAACGTAATTCCTAAGCGTGGAGTAGGATCCGGCGCTATTATCGATGCTCGAGGCTATATTGTTACCAATCATCATGTCATAGAGGATGCTCGGAAGCTAGAAGTCACCCTCGCCAACGGCAAAAAATATACTGCTCATCTTGTAGGTTCTGACCCAGACACAGACATAGCCGTTATAAAAATCAACCCCGGCAATGCGCGTCTTACTGTGCTTACTATGGGTGATTCAAGCAGGCTTAAAGTGGGACAGAGAGTTATGGTTATAGGAAATCCTTTCGGGCTGGGACAAACTTTAACAACCGGCGTAATCAGTTCTCTTGGTAGAACTCTCAAATCACCCACAGGGGCACTGGTAGAAGATATTATTCAAACCGATGCGGCAATAAATCCTGGAAATTCTGGCGGTCCTCTTATCGATACTTCCGGCAACATAATTGGTATAACCACAGCTATTTTTAGTCCTACGGGAGCCAGTGTAGGAATAGGCTTTGCCATTCCAGTTAATACCGTCAAACAGGTGGTCAACAACCTGATAGCTAAGGGCTATTATGGTCATCCGTGGATGGGAGCAACTTTAATGACTCTACTTCCTGACATTGCTGGAGCATTTAAGCTTGCTGTAGATCAAGGCGCTTTAGTGCTGGAAGTGGTTCCAGGAGGGCCTGCAGATCGAGCCGGTCTAAAAGGCGGAAATAGAAAAGCTATAATTGGAAACACGGTGGTACTCGTTGGGGGCGACATCATAACAAAGGTAAACGGAAAGCCTGTAAAAGACGCCGAGGAAGTTATAAGGTTTATTAGGCAGTTCCGACCCGGAGACAAAGTAACCTTTGATGTTGTCCATTGGAACGGTGGTTCCTCTCGAATAACCGTTCAACTTGGGGAACGCCGCGCCGACGGTGGATATTAATAAATCAAGGAGAAAAACCATGAGCAAAAGGCTCCGACCTGGACCTCTAGTTATGGTCATTATGGATGGAATCGGCTATCGGGAAGCCGAAGAAGGAAATGCTTTTCGTAATGGGTTCACTCCGCATTTCGATTTTCTATGGAACAACTGCCCTCACATTCTCTTGAAAGCTCACGGTACGGCTGTAGGTCTTCCTTCAGATGGTGATATGGGAAATTCCGAGGTAGGGCATAACGCCATCGGAGCAGGTCGAATTTACGCTCAGGGAGCCAGACTTGTGAATGAAGCGCTTGAGTCTGGAAGGCTTTTTAGCGGCAAAGGATGGCGCACCATTGTTGAGTTTTGTAAAAGCCATAACGGCACCCTTCACTTTATCGGTCTGCTTTCCGACGGAAATGTTCACAGTCATATTGATCATTTAAAGAAAATGCTGGAACACGCTGCCACGCAGGACGGTATAAAACGGATTCGTATTCATACTTTGCTGGATGGTCGAGACGTGGGTGAAACATCTGCCCTCGAATACGTTATCCCTTTTGAAGCCTTTTTAGCTGATCTTCGAAGTAGAACTGGGGGAGACCACAGGATAGCAAGCGGCGGGGGACGAATGTTTATTACTATGGACCGTTACGAAGCCAACTGGAACATGGTAGATCTAGGGTGGAAAACTCATGTTGCCGGTGAAGGTCGGGGCTTCCGATCTGCTCAAGAAGCAATTGAAACCTATCGTCAGGAAATACCGGGTGTTATAGATCAGGATCTTCCGCCGTTTGTTATAGTCGATGAAAGCGGGAAACCGGTAGGGCCTATTAAGGATGGCGACTCAGTGGTGTTTTTCAACTTCAGGGGCGATCGAGCCATCGAAATATCTCGAGCCTTTGAAGAAGAAAACTTTTCTAAATTCGACCGCAAACCTTACCCAAAAGTAATGTATGCTGGTATGATGGAATATGATGGAGATCTTCATATCCCTAAGCTCTACCTGGTGGAACCACCTCATATCGAACAAACAATGGGGGAACTACTTTGCCATAGAGGTGTTCGTCAGATGGCAATTGCTGAGACTCAAAAGTTCGGTCACGTTACTTACTTCTGGAATGGAAATCGTTCGGGAAAGTTCGACGAGCAACTTGAAACTTATATCGAAATACCTTCCGACATAGTGCCATTTGAACAGAGACCATGGATGAAG
The DNA here is from genome assembly GCA_037482015.1 of Thermodesulforhabdaceae bacterium. Lineage (NCBI taxonomy): Bacteria > Pseudomonadati > Thermodesulfobacteriota > Syntrophobacteria > Syntrophobacterales > Thermodesulforhabdaceae > Thermodesulforhabdaceae bacterium. The sequence goes on along the minus strand of JBBFKT010000005.1, from coordinate 50,080 downwards.
GCGGCGGAAGTAACCGATAAGCTCATTGAAGGTATTCGATCAGGATCATTTGATTTCATCCGAGTCAACTACGCTAACGGTGATATGGTTGGACACACTGGAGTCTATCAAGCAGCACTGATCGCTGGAGAGACAGTTGATTTATGCCTGGGAAGGATCATTCCTGTCGTAGAAGAAACCAGCGGAATACTCATAGTAACCGCCGATCATGGCAATCTTGAAGAAATGTATGAGATTGACAAAAAAACTGGCAAAGTAAAGTTAAACGACGAAGGAAAGCCAAAACCCAAAACAGCCCATACTTTGAATCCTGTTCCGTTCATTATTTACGATCCGGTGGGCATTAAACAGGGAAAACAGGTTATTAAATTCAACTCTGATGTGAAAACTCCTGGATTGACTAATATAGCATCTACCTGTTTTCAATTGCTTGGTTTTGATCCGCCATCTTTCTGCGATCCATCTTTACTACTCCCCTTCGAAGAGCAATAAAAGGGTAGCGGGTGGGATCAAAATTGGGCAAAAACATAAATAAAGGAGAATAAACCATGCAAAACTCTAATATTATTTTAAGAATCCAGAACAGCAAAGATCCCACCCAGGTAGTGGAGGTCAACTGGGATGAAGAAATGGGAACCTTTGTTACCAAAGGATTGAAGGATCTTTTTCATGTAAAGGAGATAAAAATTCGCCCTGGCGATTTTCTTACTAGACTTGAAGATTATGCTCACGTGATCGGATGGCTTCTTGAAGCTATGTCAGTAACAGAAGATCTACATGTGCCTTTCGGATACGAAAATCACTTCAGCGTAGGCGGAAGAGAATATGACTTAATAGACGAAGGTGATTACAAACTTCTTATACCAACGGTGCCGGAAAGAAGTTGAGGAAACCATGGCGAAGCTTGATCTAAAGGCAGAAACAAAAACCGTTGAAGAAGAAAAAATAAGACTGGGCGTTAGTGCCTGCTTGTTAGGGCACAAGGTTCGTTATGATGGATCGCATCAACGTGATCCCTTCGTTGTGGACATGCTTGGGGCATTTGTGGAATATGTGCCGGCATGTCCCGAAGTGGAATGCGGGATGGGAGTGCCGCGAGAATCCATGAAGCTTGAAGAAAATTCACCTCTGCCGCTACTGGTTCCTCATAAATCCCGAAAGGATTTTACCAATCGTATGGTCGAATGGGCTCGAGGTAAGCTTATTGAACTCGAAGGAAAAAACCTTTGCGGTTTCATATTCAAAAGCCGCTCTCCAAGTTGTGGTATTGAAAGAGTGAAGATTTACAATAAGTCAGGAGCCGTTGTTGGGCAGGGATCCGGTATTTTTGCCAGAATGTTTATGGATTGCTTTCCCTACATTCCCGTGGAAGATGAAGGAAGGCTTAACGATCCCAAGCTGCGAGAAAATTTTATAGAACGAATCTTTGTGTTTCACCGATGGCAAAAAGTATCAAATTCGGGGCGCAGCTTAAAAAACCTTATCGAATTTCACGAACGTCATAAGCTCATTCTAATGGCTCATAGCCCGGAAATACTCCGTAAACTGGGACGCATAGTAGCTTCATCCTCAGACCGATCCTTCGGAAAAACCGTCCTCAAAGAATATGAAGATTTACTCTGGAAAGGAATGAAACTCCTGGCAACTCCTAGAAAACATTCAAATGTTCTTTACCATTGTATGGGCTTCTTTAAGAAAAACCTAACACCCGATGAAAAACAGGAAATGATAGAAATTATAGAAGCCTACCGAGCAGGCCACGTCCCTCTAATCGTTCCAATTACGCTGATAAATCATTACGTGAGAAAGTACAAACCTTCTTATCTAGAAAGCCAGTATTACTTGAACCCTCATCCTATTGAGCTTCGACTAAGGAACCACGTATGAAGGTCATACTTCGGGGAATCATCTGGTTGGTGGTCGTTTTACTAACAACTCTTCCCGTGGTGGTTAATCTCGTAACAATTCCCATCTTTTTCTGGGCTCATGAACCTATACCCATCAAAGGTGGCAATTTTATTCAAAAAAATAAGAAAGAATGCCAGCCCGAAAATTGCTTATACATTAATATTCCCCAGGGAACAGGAGTATTTGATGTCGTTAACCTTCTTGTAGAAAAAGGGGTGGAATCGGATCCATACCGACCCCTTGCTCTAGTATTTTTCATGAAATGGCACAACCTGCTGAAAAGTGGTGAATATGCTTTTCACTTTCCTATGAATCACATCGATGTGTGGAAAAAAATTGTTCGAGGAGACGTCGTTCGCCACTTTGTTACGGTGGTTGAGGGAGCAACAATTTTTGATGTGGCTGAAGCGCTTGATCGATCCGGTATCGCAAAAAAAGATGACGTAATCAAACTAGCCAAAGATAGAAATTTTGTTGAGTCTCTTGGATTTCATGATGCCCCAAGCCTGGAAGGCTATCTGTTTCCCGCAACTTATGATTTTACAAAAAAAGACACAGCCGATACGGCTCTTAAGAGAATGGCGAGAGAATTCAAAAAGCGATTCAAACCTGAATGGCTTCAGCGGGCAAAGGACATGAATCTTTCTCTTCATCAGATCGTAACTCTTGCCTCCATGGTTGAAAAGGAAGCCGTGAAGGATGAAGAACGTGCTGTTATTGCCGCTGTTTTTTTTAACAGACTAAAAATAGGTATGCCGCTTCAAAGCGATCCAACAGCGGTTTATGATCTGGAAAATTTCAAAGGACCTGTATTGAAAAGCCACTTAGCACGCCCTTCACCTTACAATACTTATTTGATCAAGGGATTTCCCCCAGGTCCTATTTGTAATCCGGGTATTGCTTCAATAAAGGCTGTGCTCTACCCTGCTGATGTTACTTATCTTTACTTTGTAAGCGATCGTCAAGGAGGTCACAGATTTTCCACCACATACGAAGACCATCTTAAAGCTATTAGAGAAATCGCCGCTGAAATAAACCAGAATCCGGGGAGTAAAAACTGATGGAAGTGGCAAGCCTGATTCTTGCAGCAGGGCGAGGCACAAGAATGACAGGATATGGAGGATGTAAAGCTTTACTTCCCCTCATTCCATCGGAACAAAGCCAAAGGCCTGTTCCCACAATTTACGAAGGAACCCATCCATTTATACTTGAAATTCTCAACCAGCTTCCTCTGGGTCCAAAAGCCATAGTGATTCACCACGATGCCGATCGCATTCAAAAAGTTGTCAAATCTAATCTACCGGAGAACCTGCAGCCGGTTTTTATATGGCAACCAGAACTTAACGGCACAGGGGGAGCTGTTCTTGCGGGAAAGCCGTTTCTTCAGTCGGTATCTTCAGAGTTGTGCCTTATTACAATGGGAGATGTGCCACTTATTTCCAGAAATACTTACTGTCTTCTTTTAGAAAAAACTATAGATACCGGTTCAGCAGGCACAGTGCTTGCCTTTCGCCCAGCAAACAAAGGGCAATATGGTTGTTTAATCACTGAAGGCGATAGTGTAAAAGCAATAATTGAATGGAAATACTGGAAAGAACTTGAAACTAAAGGCGAACCAGTTTCAGAACTATGCAATGCAGGAGTCTATGCTTTTCGAAGAAATTTACTACTGGAATGTCTTTCACATCTTTCAGCAAAACCTCATCTAGTTCAGAAAAACATAGATGGCAGACCTGTTACTTTTGAAGAGTTTTTCCTAACGGACGTTGTAGAAATTCTGAACCAGAATGGCTTTATGATTTCATTTGTAGAAGCCGGGGAAGAAGAAGTTCTTGGGGTGGATACACCAGAACAACTCCAAAGAGCACAAGAAATCTATCGCCAAAATTTAACTGCTTTGTCATACATTGGTAACACTAAAAGACTATAAGAACCTTAATATTAGGAAAGCTTTCTATATTTGCTAGGTTATGAAGATACAGGTTATGAAGGGAAAGCACAATCAAAAGACCTTAGGTAGCTGTTTTAGGATACTTGGTGGGCCGTGCTGGACTCGAACCAGCGACTCTCTGCTTAAAAGGCAGATACTCTACCTATCTGAGTTAACGGCCCGTTAGATTGATTCTAAACTTCGGCGAGTTCTTTGACAACATACTCTAAGACTTAGTAAAAGTCAATAGATTCCGAAAGGGTGTTCGAAAACTTCCCTTATAGGATGGTCAAGTAATATAAACCGCAGAAAACGCATGGATGGATCTCAACTTTGGGGACCTTTCCAGACGTGAGTAGCTAAGAAACCACTCAACATGTGATTTGACAGAATTGGGATAGGGGCGGTCAGTTTGACCGATCCCATTCCACACCACCCGGCATGCGGGTCCGCACCGGGCGGTTCGAAAAGTTGAGCAAGCAGCTACTACGGCCTCTGCTGACTTCTCGCTCCGACTCACCACCGTCACCCTTTTCAGGTGCATGTAGGGGCGACGCATGTGTCGCCCCTACATGATGCACAACCGCCGAATTTACGCCACTTCACCTTGATCACGAGAGCTTCTCGGACTCTAGCCCGCTCGCCCCGCTCCGCACCCCCTCCCCGTCAACGGGGAGGGCTGGGGAGGGGTCCGGTTCTTGTCCATCGGCTCGCAGTTTCGTTCGACGCTTCCTCCCCACACTCGGTCACCCTCGTGCAGTTGTGCTTCCCTTCGCTCGCTGTGATCAACTCACGGGAGGACTTTCACCTCCAGGAGCACGCACATGCTGGGCGCACTGAATGTAGGGGCGACGTATGCGTGGCCCACATAAACATGTGAGCCTATCGCCAGGACAACCCTGCATGGAAAAAATTTTCAAACACTCTCATAGCTTCCAAAAGGATGTGCAGGAAAGATTGCGATGATAACTCTCATGGTTACTATACTGCAGGAGCATGGCATACCATGCCCCTACGATATGGTAAGATCACGAGGCTCTATGCATTTGATCACAAAACCTATGCTGTTAAATCAGAGCGCAATATAATTTTCCCTTGCAATCAATGCAGCCCCTAGAGCGCCAACAGCTTCGGGATTATCAGGAATAATTGGCTCACAATTCAAGGCTTCAGTGATAAGATTAACCACACATATATTTCGAGCTACTCCGCCTCCAAATAGAAGAGGTTTCTTAAAGCCCACCCGTTTTACCATAGCAACCGTTCTTGAAACAATAGATTCATGAAGTGCTCTGGCTATGTCCTCTGGCTTCTCCCCTCTTGCCATAAGAGAAGTGGCTTCAGACTCGGCAAAAACCGTGCATAAACTTGCTACTTTCAGTTTCTTCGTGGCTTTCATGGCAAACTCCCCAAATTCCTCCAGCGGAACATGAAGAGCCGCTGCCATGAATTCCAGAAATTTTCCTGTCCCAGCCGCACAACGATCGTTCATTTCGAATTTAACAATCTGTCCTCGATCATCCAGAGCAATCGCTTTGGTATCCTGTCCGCCAATGTCTAGAATCATTCTAACTTCAGGGTATAGAGCCAGCGCTCCCTTTGCGTAAGCCTGTATTTCCGTGACAGATTTTCTTTTTCCTTCCCAGGGAAAGTGTTCCATAAAAAGATTTCTTCCATAGCCTGTGGACACTATCGGGTCGCTTTCAGGCACATCTTTAAGTATCAGTTCCATCTGCCCAATTGGGTTATAAGCAGTCGGCATAAGTTTTGTAACTTTCACTCTCCCATTTTCATCTATTCCCACAAGCTCAATAGAGCGCGACCCGATATCAATTCCCCAAAACATCTTCTATAAACCCCTAGGCACTTATCATCTCAATGAATGCCTGAACTCTGGTTTTCAGTTGTTCAAGATCTTCCATACTGTAATCCGTCCCGATGCTTATGAAGGGTATGCCTTCCCGAGCCAGAGCTTTTTCAACCCGGAAGCTCTCAATTTCGTAAGGCTGGCAGAAATTAAGATGATAGTGGATGACTCCTTTGACATTCCATTTTCTCGCAGCATCAATGATATGAGCAATCCGTTCCTCATTGGGAGTAAAACAGGCGCAGTCTATACGAGAATATCGATCCACAAGAGCGTCGATCAGTTCATCCATTGTCTCTGCTGATTCGTCAACAAGGTCTCGGGTGTTTCGGCTTCCCACGCAGGACTCTTCAAAAACCACCACAGCCCCGGAAGATTCCACCACATAAGGAAGCTTCCAGTTAGGTATAGCCATGGGGCAACCTGAAATCATTACTCGAACGGCATTCTCAGGAACCGCTCCATTGCCTTTCTGAATGCGATTTTCAAGTTCATCGCAAAGCTTGTTTATTTGCTGAGTAAACCGTTCGGGGTCATCATAAAAGCTTATCTGGTTTACCAATAGAGCATCACGACCAGATATTGGAGCGGGATGATGACGGCGAAGGTCGTTAAGCCGTTGCAAAACACGTCTTCTATCATTTAGCATTTTCACGGCTTTTTTGAGTTTTTCAAAAGTAACGGTATTACCCGTAAGTGATTCAATTTTTTCCTTGAACCTGAGTATTTCCTTCCGCCACAACTCTTTATCAGCCTCATGCTTCATCTGGGGAATTTCCATAACATACATCGGCACATGCTCTCCGAAGATTTCATATGTCTTCTTTTTGCCGTCGCATGTGGTTTCACCAACTACAAGATCACAGGATTCGAAAAAGGGGCAAAGCCTGGCTAGTTTAAAACCCACGAAAGATTTTATAAGCGAACAGAGATTTCTCGGAAGAATTTCTTCTGCTCGTTCTTTACCAGCTTCGGCTCCAGCGCAAAGTCCTACAGCAATAGCATCTGCCGCCCAGATAATTTCCTCCGGAACAAAGACACAAAAAGTGCCGACAACTTTTCGCCCCTGAGCCTTTGCTTCCTGAAGTTCCTTGATGCGAAGACCGTGAATTTCGGAAATCACAAAATCGATATATTCCATTCCTTTAAGACGTCCCTGCTGACTCAGATAAATATCGCCGTAGAATTTTCCAAGCACTTCCAAGAGGGCGGCGTGAGCGTCAAGGTCAAGATTCAAACGTTCCCACATGGCGTCATAAACGCTTTTCATAGGCTCTCCTTTCTCTGACCATGTTAGAAATCACCAAGATACCGGAATGATTTCCAGGAAGTATTTAGATACTCGGGCAAAACCAGACCTGGCAAATAGGTTAGTATAATGCGAGGCGGGTTAATAAATTGGTGAGTGTTATGAGTATAATCCAAGCACGAAGCTGTAAGACAGAGCACAGGCTATGGTCTGGACTGAAACAACGGCTGAAGCCAGACTGGGAGAACCTCCAAGCTGGGTAGCCATAACATAGGTAACCGTTGCAGTGGGAGAAGCAAGAAGAATAAGGAGAGGAAGAGCTAACTGCTGAGGAAAGCCCATAAAATGGGCAACAAGAGCACCTAAAAGGGGCATAAAAACCAGCTTAAGAGCCCCAATGGCGAACATTTCTTTCCAAAGATGGCGGACGTCACCAAAAACCAGCCCAGCCCCAACAAGTATAAGAGCGGTTGGAAGACCCATATCGGAAAGAATCTTTATAAGCCTCATAAAAGAGACCGGTAGCTTAAGTCCCACAAGGGACACAACAATACCCACAAACACAGAAATAATAATGGGATTTGTGAATAGCGATAACCAGAGAATCCTGAAAGATTCCCGACAGGACCACGATCGGCTGTGAAGCGTAAGAATAATAACTCCAAAAATGTTCTGAACCAGAATCAAAATCGAGCTGAAGATAACGACGTTGGAAAAAAGACGCTCTCCCAGAGCGTAGTAAGAAACCGCGTAAGCCATATAACCAATGTTTCCGTGGATGCTAGAATGAATAAAGGTGCCCTTAATGTTGTTTGGAAGGCGATTAAAAAAAATAATCACAGTGAACCAGGCTATAAAAGTGGTTACCAAAATAGGCACTATTACTGCAATAACCAGATGGAGAGATAAAAGACTTCTAATGTCCTGTTCAACCAGAGACTTAAAAAGAATTGCTGGGACTGCAATATAATAAGTGATTTTATTCGCAGGGCCAGCCCATCCCTGCCCTAGAATACCCTTTCTGTTTAGAATAAACCCTAAAATAATAACCAAAAAAAGCGGAAGAATAGTGTCTACGAAAACTCGAAGCATGGTCATTTAATCTGCCATCAAAATCCAAATTGAGCTAGCAAAGCATCCACCTCATCCTGAGACTTCAACGCCCCTTCCATCTTTTCATGAGCAGGGCCTTGGAGTAGCTCATCCTTCTTCTTTGTCTTCTTTTCTGTTTTCATACCAAAGCTCTTGATGATCCCAATGAGTCGATCCTGTAGATTTCGCATAATCTCCATAACCTTCATTACTGTTTGACCACTAAGATCCTGGAAATTCTGAGCCGAAAGGATAGTCTTAATATCATCTTTATCTGATAATCTGGATTCTTCAAGGGTTGCAATAATTGCTTCAATTTCCTCCATACGGCTTTCTGCACCTTTTCCGATGGGCTTTAGACGAGCGATGTGATGCTTTAGACGGTCAATAAGCTCCATGTCTCGAGCGTTCCGTTCAGTCATTCGCTCAGTGCAGTCCAGAGTTGTATTGGCAGCTTCTTCTGTAAGCTTCATAAGGTGCTGGAGACGACTTTCGGAATCCGGCAGGTAATCCAGAGCAAGTTCCTTAAGAGCAGGATCTAAAGCCTGCATAAATTCCTTGAATGCAGAATGAAGTTGTCTAGCAACTTGACCGATTTCCTTGAAAAGTTCGCTTCCTTCCTTAACTTGCGAAAGATCTTCCAGAATTTCTTGAGCTTTCTCAAAATCTCCCTGAGAAAAAGCTGCCATGAACTCTTTTATCTTGGCAATAACTTCTTTTTCGGTTTCCGTCTCTACCGGAATAGTTTCTGAAAAATCGATTTCTGGATCCGCAGGAGCGACAAGTCGTTGCAGTTTGGGAAGTTGATCAGGTGGAAGTGTAATAGTTACATTACCTCTTTCATCCGTTTTAACAACTCCACCTATATTTTTCACAGCCCGATCGACTGATTCCACTTCCCGTTCTATTCCCTTAACTGACTCTGGTTTTTCTGCTGGTTTTTCCACTTTCTTTTGCTCTTCTGGTGCAGGAGCAGGCTTTTCAACAACTTTTTGTTCCGGCTTTTTTTCTTTCTCCTCAACCACAACAAAAGTGCTTGTTTGCCAGTCAGTAGGAACAGGAAGATTAAGCAGTTCGAAAGACTCAAGCACAGCCACTCTAATGTCCTCTATTGTTTCTGCTTCCAAACCGCCACGTATGGTCGGAAAAACAAAAGCGAGAGCGGTCAACTCCTCCGGGTTGAGGTCTGGATTCTTAACAAACTTTTCCATTTCCCTTCCGAGTCGCCTTAAAGCTACAAGACCAGCCTGCTCCGCAATCTTTTGGAAATGCACCATGAACTTTGCTACTTCTGCAAGTCCTTCTTTCGGTCCAATTTCGCCTTTCTCCAACTTAGCCATTATATTTTCACATCGCTTAACTATTTCTATAAGTTGAGGAACTCCTCTTATCGGCATATCTTTATCCCCCCGCAATGTTGATCATCTTTTGTAAAGTCACAGTGCTGATATATCGTATTATCCCCCTTTAATTACGCCTCCATCGATAAATTACCGTGTAACCTTCCCTTCCTTGGCGGTTGATTTATAAACCAATCCGTAAGAAACCAAACAACCCTGTGTAGCATACCTGTCTGATTCTTTATGCACAGGAATGCATCGCCGTCACACTTCTTCTTACATCACTTTCGCCCAAACCCCAGAGAGCCCTTGCCGTCCTGGAAACATTTACAAAAGCCTTCATTTCTTCTGGAGTTCCACAGGCTACAATATTTCCTCCATGTATGCCTCCCTCAGGACCAATATCAATAATGTAATCGCTTAGTCTAACGAAATCCATATTGTGCTCAATAACCAACACTGTATGCCCTCGATCGACCAAATCCCTCAGCACAGCCACTAACTTCACAATATCCGACCTATGAAGTCCCGTGGTTGGTTCATCCAGCATAAAAACAGTCGGGCGGCTCTGCTTCTGCAACTCCTTAACAAGTTTTATACGCTGAGCTTCTCCACCCGAAAGGGTTGAACTCGGCTGTCCGAGAGTTAGATACCCAAGTCCCAGCTTTCTGACTATTTCTACAGGTTTAGCAATAAGCCCGTAAGCTTTAAAATGTTCTCCTGCTTCATCGAAAGTCATAGCAAGAACATCAGCAATGGAGCAACCTCGATGGCGAACTGAAAGCACATCAGATTTGAATCTAGTCCCGCCACAGGCAGGGCATGTTCTGGTAACATCCGGTAAAAAGCCCATTTTTTCCACAACCACTCCCTGCCCTTTGCACATTTCACATCTACCACCATCGATGTTAAAGGAAAAGTGAGCGGGAGTAAAACCGAGAGCTTTAGCTGCCGGAAGAGATGCAAAAATCTTACGGATTTCATCCCATATACCAATATATGTTGCAGGGATGGAGCGGGATGTTCGGCCTATCGGCTGATGATCCACTTCCTGAACTCGCGAAATACCTTCGTAACCTTCAATATAAGAAAAAGGAAGGTGTCCACTCCTGACCCTGTCACCTTTATCAGAAAGCGCCCGTTCAAGTCCAACTTTTACAACATCGAAAAGCAGAGTGCTTTTTCCTGAGCCGGAAACCCCGGTAATGCAGGTAAGCGTTCCTAAAGGTATTGATACGTCCACGCCGTTGAAATTCCTTATGGAAATAGATCTTACGGTAAGCCAGTTCTTATGAGAAGAGTTCACCGGTCGTCTTCTAGTTTCAAGTTCTTCAAAACACAACTCATTGCCAAAGGATCTTCCGGTAAGAGTTCCATCCTGCACCAAAAGATCTTCAAATCTACCCTTAGCAACAACCCGTCCGCCATTCCGTCCTGCGCCAGGTCCCAGTTCAACCACCACGTCTGCGGCTCTAAGAGTTTCTTGATCATGTTCTACAACCAACACCGTATTGCCACGATCACGCAATTTCTTCAGACACTGGAGCAATTTATGGTTGTCGGAAGGATGAAGTCCGATGGTTGGTTCATCCAGAACGTAAAAGACTCCGCAGAGGTTGGAGCCAAGGTGTGCCGCAAGCCTGATCCGCTGAACTTCGCCTCCAGACAAAGTATCGCCAGATCGGTCAAGAGTTAGATAGCCAAGTCCCACATCCATAAGAAATCTCAACCTGCTGATAATCTCGGTTTTGACAGCTTCCAACACCTCACGCCATCTGGAAAATTCTACAGAGTTAAGTTTTTGCTCGATATTTTCCCAGAGCTGGAGAGACTCATCAACGCTAAGAGCTGTCCATTCATGTATTGCTCTCCCAGCCCATTTAACCGCCCGTGCCTGCTCGTTTAAGCGACTCCCTCCACAAGCTGGACACACACTGCCGTTTTCGTCCCCTCCAGTCCCATCGCACCGCAGACAAGCCCCATAAGGGCTGTTAAAGGAAAAAAGTCTCGGTTCAAGAGGCATAAAGCTACGCTGACAGCGGTGACAGAAAAACCTCAGGCTCAGCATTTCTTCTTTGCCATCATCGTAAACCAACATAAAAAGACCATCGCTTAGTTTAAGAGCCTTACGGAGCCATTCAATAGCCTCATCCCCGAAGGGAATCGATAGCGGAACTTTACCTTCAATCGTATGATCCGTAAATCGAGAAAGTAGAGAAGAAGCCAGTTCAGACGGCTTCATCCACACTCCGTCAACCCGAAGTTCTTGAAAACCCATGCGATCCAGCTTATTAGCCAGATCTCGATATACTCCTTTGCGCCTGTAAACCACCGGTGAAAGCACCAGAGGCGGATTGGGGCTACTGAGTTCGTGTTCTATCCTGGCAATCAGTTCATCTTCGGTTAGAGCTTCCACTGGATGACCACAGCCGGGGCAATGCTGCTCTCCTGCTTTGGCAAAAAGGACTCTCAGAAAATGGTAAATTTCTGTAACTGTTCCCACTGTGGACTTGTTACCCAAACGGCTTAACCTTTGTTCAACCGCAACCGTTGGCGGGAGTCCTTCTAACAGATCAATGGTGGGGCGTTCAGGAAGAGGAAAATAGTTTCTCACATAACTGGATAGACATTCCAGATATCGCCTCTGCCCTTCGCTAAATAACACATCGAAGGCGAGAGTGGACTTCCCGGAGCCACTTACACCTGTGATAGCTATCATAGCACCAAGCGGTAGCTTCAACTCTTCAATGTTCAGGCTATGATGACGGACACCTTTAAGGATTACATCACGAACCTTTGTTTCTCTTGACAATTTGTTTTTTTCACTACCAGAGGACTTGGTAAAACCGTCAAGACTTGGTTTAACATTGGAAACAACGCTAGCAAACCTGAAAGATTGGTCTATTTGCCCCCGCAATCTACGTTCAATGAAGTTTTTCATGGCTAAACCGGTAGCGCTCTCGGCACATTCCATCAATCCAGCTACCGAACCTTCGTAAACCAGTTTGCCACCTTCATCACCCGAGCCTGGACCCAGATCAATGATCCAATCACAGAGAGAAAGGAGCTGTAGGTTGTGTTCCACCATTATAACCGTATGTCCTCGATCAACGAGCATCCGAAGAACTGATGACAGATTTTCGAGATCCAGCGGGTGAAGTCCTCTTGAGGGTTCGTCAAGAATAAGGCAGCTCTTTCCAGAACTACGAGTTCCAGCTTTTTCCAGTGCCAGCATTTCTCTAACAAACGGCACAAGCTTAAGTCTCTGCGATTCACCAGCAGAAAGGGTTGCAAGAGGCTGTCCGAGTTTTAGATGATGAAGTTGAAGCAGGAAAAAGGGCTTTAGAAATTGCATAATCGTTGGGTGATCTGAGAAATGAGATGCCACATCTTCAGCTGTTGCATCAAGAAAATCGGCTATATTCCAGCCCTTGTAGCGAATTTCCAGAGCTTCCTTTTTGAATCGCTTTCCGTGGCAGGCAGGACATTCAGAATAGACATCGGCAAGGAACTGCATCTCGTGATGCTCGTATCCTTCACCCTGACAGACTTCACAGCGCCCCCCAGGTTGGTTAAAAGAAAAGAAACCGGGTCCATAACCTTTCTCTCGGGCTTCATCAGTATTTGCAAGAAGGTTTCTTACTATGGACATAATACCGGCGTAGGACATGAGGTTTGCTCTGGGGGTGCGAGCAACAGGGCGATGATCCACAAACATCATATTATCGATCCACTTAAGTCCCTCCATTTTCCAGCTTCCGGGCGGGATTTCATCTTCTACGGGCAATCTCTTATGTTTAAGCCAGCTCGAATAAAGCACAGTGCGAACTAAGGTTGTCTTTCCGGCTCCAGACACACCGCTAACACCAATAAGACGTCCCAACGGAAAGCGAACTGAGATGTTTTTCAAGTTATTAACCCGTGTATCTTTTACAATAAGCATTCGAGCCTGGTCGTCTGGCACAGGAACACACGGTAATGCCCCCATTCTATCTCGCTCGGACTGAACCGAAAACAATTCTCCTATTGCTGAACAGCCTAAAAGGTATCTTCCTGTAATGCTTTCAGGGTTTGAAGCAAGTTCGGGAGGAGTTCCTCGCGCAATAATTCGCCCTCCCTTTTTTCCTCCACCGGGACCCAGTTCTATGAGTTCATCACAGGCGCTTAAAATATCAGGATCATGATCCACAACGAGCACAGTATTGCCCTGTTCGACAAAGCGTCTTAGAGCTTTCACAAGATGTTCCTGATCCCGGGGATGTAAGCCCGTGCTTGGTTCATCCATGATGTAAAGCACGTTGCTCAAGCCACTTCCCAGCACCCGCACAAGATGGACTCTCTGAACCTCTCCGCCAGAAAGTGTTCTAGATGAACGATCTAGTGACAAGTAGCCAAGTCGAAGAGAATCGAGAAGTTTGAGTCGTCGAATGATCTCGTTTGATAAAACCGACGAAGACTGAGAAGAACAAAGAATTTCTCGGTGAGCCTTAAAAAAATCGAGACACTTTGTTATGCTCCAGGACTGCAGTTCATAAATGGGTGTTCCTAACAATCTAAATATGCCGGTCTCTTTACGGTAGCGTGTTCCACCACACACCGGACATGTAATAAAAGCTCTATAACGAGATAGAAAGACCCTTACATGCACCTTATAACGTTTTTCTTCCAGCCACTCAAAAAAACCTTTAACGCCGTAAAAATCTGCTGTGCCATTAAAGATTTTATCTCGTGCATCCTGAGAAAGTTCTTCAAATGGCACGTCCGTCGGAATCCTTTCTCGCCAGCAAAATTTCATGAGATCCCGATATTCATAGGTTCCAGGTGGCCAGGGTTTAATGGCTCCATCGGACAGGCTAAGAGTCTTATCCGGCACGACAAGATCAGGATTTACGCCAATAATTCTCCCGAACCCTTTACACTCAGGACAAGCTCCCAAAGGACTGTTGAAGGAAAAGAGTTCAGGTCGTCGAACTGGCACAACAAAGCCACATTGGGGACAGGTTTTTTTAGCGTTAAAGCTGTAATGGAAGTAAGATCCAGATTCATCATTCTTCGGGAAAGCCAGCTCCACAATGCCTTCCCCTACCTGCATGGCAACTCTGAGAGATTCAGCAATACGGGTTTCATCTTCCTGACCGTTATAAGCCACTCGATCAACCACAACGAACACCGGGGGTGAAATATTTTCGGTTATAGGATCTTCTTCTAGGTGAATTTGGCGACCGCCGGTGTAAATCCTTACAAAACCTCTGTAGATAAGTTCTCGAGGGTTAAAACCATATTTATCAAGATTAAGGGGGGCAAGAATAAGAAAACGTTCACCGATCTTTTCGACCTTGAGCCAAGAAAGAATTGATTCCACCGTGGCTGAGCGAATGGGAATATTGCAATTAGGACAGACAGCTTCAACAAGAGACCTAATAGCTTCCGGCGAGCTGGACGAATCTTCAAGGGACATGTCGAGTGAATAAAGGAGCTTTAAATAGTCATTAATGTCGGTCAATGTGCCAACGGTTGATCTGGCATTTTTTACCGTTGTTCCCGATTCAAGGGCTATTGTGGGAGGAATGTTTTCTATGGATTGAGCAGAGGGAGCAGTAAGTCTTTCCAAAAACTGGCGCACGTAAGGCGAAAAGGTCTCCACGTATCGGCGCTGCCCTTCTGCATGGATAACATGGAAGGCAAGAGTGGATTTGCCTGATCCGCTTACCCCACAAATCCCAATCATTTTTCCCAATGGGATGTCTAGATCTATGCTGGCGAGATTATGTTGAGTGACTCCTCGAAGGTGAATCATCAATACTCCACCGCTCTATTTGAGTTTTTCAGACAGGATAGAAAAATTTTCGTTCTGCATATTTTATTTTTTGGCTCCTGAAGAACCAAACCGGATATGTAATATATCACCATCACGGACAATGTAATCTTTGCCTTCTAACCTAACAAGACCTTCTTTTCGAGCTGCGGCATAACTGCCAACTCGCCTTAGATCTTCATAAGCAACTACTTCCGCTCGTATGAAACCCTTTTCCATATCGGAATGTATTGTTCCTGCGGCTTTCACAGCCGTTGTATTCTCAGGTATAGTCCAGGCTTTGACCTCATCATCTCCAACAGTAAAAAATGTGATGAGTCTGAGAAGCGCATAAGATTTTTTAATAACGAGGTCTCTAGCTAGAGTGCTCACTCCAAAGCTCTGCTTAAATGTTTCAACTTCGTCGGGAGGAAGTTGAACAATTTCCATCTCAAGGCGAGCTCTAACGGCTATAGCTTCAACGCCTCGCAAATGGATGGAAGGCATAGCATCATCAGAATCTTCGTTATTCACAACAACCAAGAGCGGCTTTGCCGTGAGGAAGGTAAATCCTCTAAGCTCCGGAGCTTTTGCAATATCAGGATAGTTTCTAAGCGGCTCTTCATTGTTAAGGATACGGTTACACTCGTATAGAAGTTCTGCTTCATGATCTAATCCTTTTCGTCCCTTTTTTCGCTCCTGTTCAATTTTTTCAAGGCGCTTTTCTACTGTGGCAAGATCGGCAATGAGAAATTCTTCTTCCAGGGTTTGAAAATCTCGAGCCGGATCAGGAATTCCAAGAACTGGATCCTGAAAGTTTCTTAACACCATTATAAGAGCATCAAGGGGGCGAATGTTGGTAAGAAGTAAAGATATATAACTTTTACGATCGTCGGGATCGAGCTGGGTTCCAGCATGAAAATCAAAATATACTACTGTGGCTGGGGTTATCTTACGAGGATGGTATTCTTCACCCAACCAGTCCAGTCGATCGTCAGGAACCGAAACCACGCCCTGCACACTACCAGGTTTTGAAGAGGATGCAAGCTCATGATAGGGACGACCGGTTAGAGCCGAAAAAAGGGTTGTCTTTCCCGATCTTGGAAGACCTACTATACCAAGCTTCATCTAATATTCTCCTTCTATTCGGATTTAAAAACAAAATCCGTACAGAACAGGGCACACCGTGCCCTTAATTTATATTTAACCGAAGGAAGAAAATAATCCCTTTTGCGTCAGATCGCAAACAGTAAGCCACGGAATTAACTGATAATGGGCGGCACTTTCCCGAGTTCTCAGTTAAGAACGTTCGGGATAGCAGAAGTTTTTATGAGAAAGCTAAAAAACGAGATGGAACAGAAAATCAAACATCCCAATGTTTTCTTGTTTTTTCTTTCTCTTTATCCGGGAAGACGTGTTTAACGTTCTTACCTTCCACTATAAAGATAACACTCTCTGCTATATTGGTTGCAATATCAGCAGATCTTTCAAGGCATCTAGCTACAATTATGGTCTGTAGAGCCTGTTCTGCGCAGGCAGGATGTTCGGTCATATATTTCAAAGAATCTCTCATGACGGCAAAGTTTGCTTCGTCGGCTTCGTCATCCATACTGCAGACCTGCTGAGCCAGGCTCACATCCTCGTCAGCGAAAGCCTTTAAGGCTTGCTCGATCATTTTTACAGCCACTTTGTAGAGCGTTTCGAAAGGGGGAGGCTGGCAAATAGCGGGAAGTTTAGCAAGACGTATGGTTCGTTGAGCGATATTGACGGCTTGATCGCCTATTCGTTCAATGTCAACACTCATCCGCAGACAAGAAACAATAAGTCTAAGATCCTTGGCTACGGGTTGTTCCAGAGCAAGAAGATTTAAGGCTCGACGATCTATATCCACTTCCCATCGATCCAACACAACGTCCTGCTCAATAATTTTTTTGGCTTCATCGGTAGAATAACCAAGAAAAGCCATTACAGCGCTTTTAAGTGCATCAAGAGCAAAAGTGCCCATTTTTAATGTTTCATTTTTAAGATCTTCGAGTTCTCTCACATACCTGGATCTTACTCTGTCGGTCATACAAAGCTATCCTTTCTCTTTATACCTTGGGAGAGTAAAACAAAAACGTGCTCCCTTTTCTCCTTCTACCCATATCTTTCCACCATGGTTTTTCACGATATGTTTACAAATCGCAAGTCCCAATCCCGTATGAGCAGAATTTTTCTCTTTTTCTCCGACTCTTTCTATTCTGAAGAACCGTTCAAAAATTCTTTCTCTGTAGGTCTCATCAATCCCCGGTCCACTGTCTTCAAGGCAAACTTTAATCTCTTCATCACTCTGAGCAGTTACGGTAAGCTTCAAAGGAACTCCATGGGGTTGATAGCGGAGAGCGTTTTCGTAAAGGTTCTGAAACAATGTAAAAAGCTGTTCTCTCTGTCCCTTCACAATCGGGAAGTTAATTTCCACACTTCTTTCAAGCTGAACCTGCTTTTCTGAAGCAAGATAACTGCATACATCCCAAGCTTTGATCGCAATATCTACAACATTAACCGGTTCAAAAGTCTCTTTTCCTGAAGAAGATTCAATTTCTGCAAGTTTAAGCAATTTGTCCACCAACTTCATCATATACTCTGCATTTCGTAAAACCACATCAATAAATGTTCGTGCTTGATGAAATTCTTCCCGTCCAGACAGGATGTCCATAACCGTTTCGGCATAGCCTTTTATTGACGTAAGAGGAGTGCGAAGAGCGTGAGAAACATTAGCGACAAAATCCCTTCTTATTTTCTCAACTCGAGCCGCTTCGGAAACGTCATGAAATACAGCCAATGCACCTAAAAACTTACCCTGTCTTTCAAGCCGGGAAATACTAACGTCATACACAATATCTCCGTCTTTGAAAGAAATTCGTAAATTAGTGTTTCTTACTCTTCCGCGCACTACATCGCCACAGGCGTTATGAAGATCGACGGAGGGAATTAGTTCTATGGGATACCTGCCTTTCCAGGAAGAAGATTTTATTAACGTCTTTATCAGAAAGGGATTTGCCATAACGATCTTTCCTTCCTCACTAAGTAAGAGGACACCTTCTCTCATGCCTTCCAGGATGGTTTCAAGTTCTTCTGTGGTTTTGGTAGCTTTGTTGAGCTGTTCTTCCATGGCATCAGCCATTGAATTCAGAGTTTCTACGAGTTCGGGAAACTCATGGCGAGGAGACGCAATAAGCCTTCGTTTGATGTTTCCTTTGATTATCTCATGAACAAAACCCACAACTTCTTCAATAGAACCGTAAAGTCGTCCTATCAACCAATAAGCAAGAATGCTGGAAAAAACGAAGCCAAAGGCAAGAATTAATCCGAATCTGGTAAGTAGATGTCCAAATCCGATAGGAGATGGCTCTGGCGACTCGGAAAGTCTCATAACACCTTCATAATACCTTGAACCTATCAATACATCGCACCGCTTAGCAACGTAAAGTAGATGTCTTCTAATAGTTGTGCTAGGACGAATGGACCTTCCAGTTCCATTCTTCCAGGCTTCATGGAATTCTGGTCTATCACTGTGGTTTTCCATATAAGGAATTTTTTCAAAGGGCACTTCCGAATCCCCTATCACTCTTCCAGTTTTATCAATGTATGTGATTCGAACTCGAAAAATTAGCCCCAAAGATTTAAGGCGTTCCTGAAAAGTTTGTTCCTCGTCAAAAGGTAGATATTGCCCTAACAGGGAAATAATAATCTCCAGTTTTTCTTCCACATTACGAAAATTTTCGTTGATCAAGGTTTGTCTTACAGTAACGACATAAAAATAAGCAGAAAAAATAAAAGCAAAAATCAGGACAGCCCAGAAATAGGCAAAAAGTTTTACATGAAAGTTAGATCGCTTTTGTAGAATCACTCAAAGCTCCGTCATTTTACTTCAAATTTATATCCAAATCCCCTTACAGTCTGAATCCAATCACTGTAAGGACCAAGTTTTTTTCTCAGTCTCCGAATATGAGTATCTACTGTGCGGGCATACCCATCAAAGCTGTATCCCCATACACGATCAAGAAGAATCTCGCGAGTAAGCACTCTTCCTTCGTTCCTTATAAAAGCAAGGAAAAGGTTGAATTCTGTTGCTGTAAGAGGGATTTCCTCACCGTCCACTGTAAGACTGTGGGCTTCGATGTTGAACATGACTCCGTCACGCCGCCATATTTTTTGATCTGGAGAGAGGGAGTCACGTCGTTTAAGAATTGCTCTGGCACGAAGAACAAGTTCTCTCGGGCTGAAAGGTTTTACCACATAGTCATCAGCACCTAATTCGAATCCCAAAACCCGGTCTATTTCTTCTCCTTTTGCTGTAAGCATAATTACTGGAATATTCATGGTTTCATCATATCGTTTTAATCTTTTACAAATCTCAAAGCCATCCATATCCGGAAGCATGATGTCCAGAATGATAAGATCTGGATGTTCTCGCCATGCTATCTCAAGTCCTTCTTGTCCAGTTTGAGCTTTCATTACAACAAATTGGTTAGATTCAAAATGGTAAGAAACCAGGTTCAGGATATCTTCATCGTCTTCTATCACCAAGATTTTCTCTTTCATGGCCCCATCCTTAAAATCTGCAAAGTCGCATCCCGAAATTGCATTACAATTGCGTTACCGATAACATCATCCTGATGTTACAAATTTTTTACAAATAAACGTCAATTTGTGATTACGATCATTGGCTAAATGAACTTATAAATTGGGCAAGGCTCCAGCAGAAAGAACAATTAGTATGCGTTACAAAAGCGGTTTGTCACAATAATGTAACTTTTCTGAAATCCATCCTCAACAATCCTATTTTAACCATCGCAATGGAAAGTTAAAAGTCTCAGTGTCTTGCGTATAAGCGAAAGGGGAAGAAGTGAGTCTGTCTATTATCTTTATTTTCATCTTAACCCTTATTTCAGTTTGCTACGTGGCAGGAACCAGAAAAGCTCTCAGAATAGCCAAAAAGGAACAAATTCCCCTGAGAAAATTCCACTCTCAGCCAGCTTACCACGGCGCTTATGTGGCTTTGCAGGCTGCGCTCCCGTGTGTGGTTATAGCTTTCTTGTGGCTTGCTGCGGAGCCATTCATAATTTCACATATTATGGCTGAACACATTCGAAAGGCCATGCCATCTCTTTCTGGAGCTGAGATTTCCCTGTGGCTTGACAGAATTAAAGCAGTTGCCGAAGGAGAAACAGGCTTTTTCAAAATTGACGAATCTCTAAAACATCTAGTCCCTGTTTATTCCAACTTGAAACATTTAAGTCGATGGGCTCTTTTTGCTGTTGTGGTCACAGTAGGGCTGGGGACAGCGGCTTTTTTCAGTCAGCGCATCTCTCCTGGTCTTCGAGCTCGGCACAGAGTAGAAGCAATTGTCACGGCTCTTTTGGGAACCTGCGCTCTTCTCGCTATTTTCACAACTCTAAGTATTGTCGTTTCGGTCTTTTCAGAATCTGTTAGATTTTTCAAAAGTGTTTCCATCCTGGAATTCCTCACGGGAACTCACTGGAGCCCTCACATTGCTATTCGTTCAGATCAGATGGCAACCACCGGATCTTTTGGAGCCGTGCCTGTTTTTGTGGGGACGTTTCTTATATCAGCCATAGCCCTAAGTATAGCAGTTCCCATTGGGCTTTTCGCGGCGATCTTCACCTCCGAGTATGCTCATCCCAAATTACGAGCGGTTATCAAACCCACGCTTGAGATTCTGGCTGGGATTCCCACGGTCGTATATGGATTCTTTGCAGCGCTTATTGTAGGTCCATTCGTTCGATATATGGCAGAGCGGTTCGGGTTTGGCATTCCCTCTGAAAGTGCTCTTGCTGCAGGGCTTGTAATGGGCATAATGATCATCCCCTACATTTCTTCTCTCTCAGACGATGCTATGAACGCAGTTCCACAATCTCTTAGAGACGGAGCCTATGCTTTAGGATCTACCAAGTCAGAAATGATTCAGAAGGTGCTTCTTCCTGCGGCTCTGCCCGGCATTGCTGCTGGAGTGCTCCTTGCTGTCTCAAGAGCTATCGGCGAGACAATGATTGTGGTTATGGCTGCCAGTCTTAGAGCAAAACTGACGCTGAACCCCTTTGATGCTGTAACCACTGTTACGGTTCAAATTGTCAGCCTTCTTACCGGTGACCAGGAATTTGACAGTCCCAAAACCCTGGCAGCCTTTGCGCTTGGGTTAGTTCTGTTTGTGGTGACACTAACCTTAAATCTCATCGCCTTTATGATCGTAAAAAGATACAGGGAACAGTATGAATAACCTAACCACAGCAGAAAAAGTCCGCAGAACCCTTAAAAAAAGATACCAGAGGGAAAAGCGTTTTGCCATCTATGGATTTTTAAGCATCCTTTTTTGCTTTCTCTTCCTGGGTATTTTCCTGATGGGCATTTTCAGGATGGGGTGGCATGCCTTTTTGGAAACTCGCATTAGATTGACGGTTTACTTCGATCCCCAGTTTGTTTCTCCTTATAACATTGAAGAAAGCGATTACGAAGCTGTTCTTGCAAGAACTTTATTAACCGTTTTCCCCGATACCAGAACAAGACAGGAAAAGAAGGAACTTAATAAGCTCTTAAGCCCCGGAGCAGTGGAAGTAATCAGAAGTTTTGCGAAAGCACATCCAGAAGTTGTGGGATCTTCAGCAGAACTATGGCTTCCGGCTGGGGATGGAATAGATATGGTCAAAAAGGGGGTTATTTCCCCGGAAAAGGCTTTGCAAGCAGGACTTGTCACTGAAAAAAACCTGAAAAGATTTGAGCAACTGGAAAACGAAAACAGAGTATCAGTCAGTTTTAACTGGCGATTTTTTACATCGGGGGATTCCAATAATCCCAGCACAGCAGGTATAGGTGGAGCCATTGTGGGATCTTTTTACCTTGTGCTTGTTACAATTACCCTATCATTTCCATTGGGGACTGGTGCCGCAATATATCTGGAAGAATGCGCCAGAAGATCAAAATTCAAAGACTTCATCGATATAAATATAAACAACCTTACAGCCGTTCCGTCGATAATATTTGGACTTATTGGACTGGCTATCTTCCTGAACTTCTTTCATCTCCCCCGATCATCTCCTCTTGTGGGCGGACTGGTGCTGTCTTTAATGACTATTCCGGTAATCGTTATAGCATCGAGAAGTGCTCTAAGTAGCGTTCCTCCTTCGATACGGGAAGCGGCTTTAAGTGTGGGAGCATCGAAGATTCAAACCATATTTCATCATGTGGTTCCTCTGGCTCTACCGGGAATGCTTACAGGAGCTATTGTAGGAATGGCTAGAGCTATAGGTGAGACGGCTCCTCTTCTCATGGTGGGCATGGTGGCTTTTATTGTGGATATTCCTAAAAAGCTCACAGATCCCTCAACAGCTTTACCAGTCCAGATTTATCTATGGTCTGATCAACCAGAACGAGCCTTTGCTGGAAAGGCTGCAGCGGCAATAATTGTTCTTCTTTTATTCATGATTCTCATGAATGGTGCCGCTATATGGCTCCGGAAAAAATATGAATCCAAGTTTATGTAACTTAAATGTGAAGCTGATGGTTTTTTTGAAATTAACCGACCGACCTATACCGATTTTCCAAAATAGCGGGCGAAAATACCCAGGAAGGAGGTGATCAAAATTAAAAAAGTTGACGTAAAAGCCCAGGATAAAAAAGCAAAGCGTTAAAGGTAAATCAATTAAAAGAGGGGGGAATGTTATGAATTTTAAGCTTGGCAAAAAAATTGCGGCAATTAGCGTAATGGTGGCAGTTGTTTGTCTGGCTTTTGGAATCAATTCAGCCATGGCAGCCAGGGATACTCTTTACATCGTTGGATCTTCAACGGTTTACCCTTTTGCCATTACTGTCTCGGAACATCTGGGCAAGAAAGGATTTAAAACCCCCAAGGTTGAATCTACCGGAACAGGAGGAGGATTTAAGATCTTCTGTGGAGGTATAGGGGAAGCTCACCCGGACATCAGCAATGCTTCTCGTCCAATCACAGAATCGGAAAAAAATCTTTGTGCTCAGAACGGAGTAAAAGACATCATAGAAGTCAAAATCGGTTTTGATGGTATTGTTTTAGCCGTAAGCAAAAAAGGGCAACTCCTGAATCTTACCACAAAGGATATTTTCCTGGCTCTGGCAAAACAGGTTCCTGATCCAAAAAACCCGGGTAACATTATAGCCAATCCTTACAAAACGTGGAAAGACGTCAATCCTTCCCTTCCTGATGTAAAGATAGAAGTTTACGGTCCTCCACCCACATCTGGAACAAGAGATGCATTTCTGGAGCTTGCCATGGAACCTGGAGCAAAAAGTATTCCGGAACTTAAAGAACTGGCACAAAAAGACGCAAAGCAATTCAAAGCAATTGCTCACGTAATTAGAGAAGACGGAGCCTATATAGACGCTGGAGAAAATGACAATCTTATTGTGCAAAAGCTGGAAGCAAATCCAAAAGCTTTGGGTATCTTTGGTTTCAGCTTTCTAGACAATAATCTGGACAAACTTCAGGGCTCTTTGATAAACGGAGTAGCACCAACCTTTGAAGCCATAGCCTCGGGTTCCTATCCTCTTGCAAGACCGATCTTTTTTTATGTAAAAAAAGCTCACCTGGGAGTCATCCCGGGCATTAAAGAATACGTTGAAGAATTTCTTAGCGAAAAAGCCCTTGGAGACGAAGGATATCTCGCGGGAAAAGGATTAATTCCTCTTCCTAAAGCAGAGCGTGAAAAAGTTCGAAGTGAAGTAATGCAGTTAATTAAATAAAAAATAGAAAGGTGACTGTCCGCCCCGCGAAATGGGGCGGGCGAACTGAATCGTGCGGGGTTTCAAACGGCTATGTCTCATGAAGAATCCAAAGAACCGTGCATAATATGTCGGGACGTTAATGTGTTTTATGGATCCAAACACGCCATAAAGGACGTTTCCCTTGACATTTACAGACAGGAAGTTCTGGCAATCATTGGAGCTTCTGGTTGTGGGAAATCGACTTTCATAAGGTGTCTCAATAGAATGAACGACACCATTGAAGGCTGCCGAGTTACAGGTCAGATTATTTTTGATGGAATTGATATATACAGCAAAGATGCCGATGTAGTGCTTCTTCGAGCTCGTGTGGGGATGGTTTTTCAAAAGCCAAATCCATTTCCTAAATCCATATATGAAAACGTGGCTTACGGTCCTAGGATTCATGGACTAGCCCAAACTAAAAGTGAACTTGACGAAATCGTTGAGATGGCATTGAGAAGAGCCTGGCTGTGGGATGAAGTTAAGGATAGATTATCTCATTCTGGTTTAAGCCTATCCGGAGGCCAGCAGCAAAGATTGTGCATAGCAAGAACTATTGCCGTAAATCCGGAAGTTATTCTGATGGATGAACCCTGTTCCGCTCTGGATCCCATCGCAACCGCTCGTATAGAAGAACTTATTGCCGAACTAAGCAAAGAATACGCAATTGTGATAGTGACTCATTCCCTTCAGCAAGCGGCAAGAGTATCCCACAGAACGGCTTTTTTCCATTTGGGAAGTATGATTGAAATAGGTCCCACCGAGGAAATTTTTACAAAGCCATCAAAAAAACTCACCGAAGACTATATCACGGGAAGGTTCGGTTAGTTTAAGGCTACTCGCCAGCAAAATACCGAACCAAACTAGGACAATTAAAGCCCCTTCAGGAAAAAATTTCCTCCCTACATATTGGAACTAATACCATTAAAGTAACCAAAATCTAAGAAATCATGGGCAATCCTACTCTGGCATTAATTTTGTTTCTATCCCTAAGCGGCAGATTAACAATTAGTAAAGCTCCTGGGAGGCATATCTATGATGATGCCTGATGTTTCAAGGATTGTTTCAGTAGGTCAATCTGGAAGGAGCATGGCTAGGTCAGACAAAATCAACAAGGATGGCACAAAGCCAGAGGGAAAAAATTTCCTGCTATCCCTCATGGAGCAAAACGACAGGAACAGCAAGACAATGGAACAAACATCTTCAAGCCGGGAAAGCTCTTCTGACGACAAAAAGGTTAAAAAGAAAATTGATAACGCTCAGGAGGCAAAAGTCGATAACGTTGTAAATGAAATGGGACTTTCCTACTTCTTTGTGCTTCAGGAAGAAGTCGAAAATCAAGAACTAAGCAGGGTCACACTGGAAACTAAGGGGGAACTATCAATAAATTTGCAGGATGCATCACAGCTGCTTGCAAAACTTGGATTTTCTTCGGATGATATAAACTCTCTCCAGCTACAGGCAAGTGATGACGGAAATGTTGATCTTGAAACACTTATAAATTTTCTTTCTTCCCACGCACCTACTCAAGAAGGAGTAACAATACAAGGAGACGAACTCTCCAAGATACTTTCGGGCATTCTCTTTAACGGCGAAGCTCTCCATTTTTCTCTGGATCAGGGGAAACGGTTTTCTCTCGATGAAATCAAAAATATTCTTGCCCGAGTAGATCAGCTTCCCCAGGAAATGAAGGAAGATTTTATAAAAAATACTCTACAGAAACCATCTGAAACCATTCTGTCATCTGAGATTTCTTCCACTCAAGACACAGGTAAAGTAGGACAACCAGAAGTTTACCAAAGAGATGCTAAAGATTCCTTCGCTAATACAATTATTTCACAAGATAAAAACTTTACCACTATAAAAACAATTGATGCTGCAGAAAGACTAGCCGGAAATTACGATTCGCTATCGCAAGCGAAACCGGGTAACTTAGTGGAAAAAATCGATGGGGAAATCTCGGAAGGTTCATCATCTCGATTGTTTTCAGAATCTGACCAGGTATTGGAAACCCATACTGCGATAAAAAGTATCAACTCTGACACATCCTCTGGTTTTGGAGATGGTGGGAGATCATCTCAAAGCTTTTCATTTTCTCAACAACCCAATGCAAATGTAATTCAAGTGGCAGACACGCAAATTCCGATGCCTGGCACAGTTGGCACCTTCAGCCAAACCTTAAACCAGGTTCAGAGTCAACCGTTCCAAATCACTCAACTCATCTCTCAGACAGCGGTAGCGCCGCAACTCGCCAGTTATATACAGCAGATGAGACAAGAAGGCACTAATCAGCTTATCATCCAGCTTGAACCTAAAGAATTAGGGAGAATAGTAGTGAAGTTGAGCGCAAATGATAATAAAATTTCAACTATCATAAAAACAGAGCAAGAAGAAGTAAGCGATCTTCTTCGGAAAAATAGCGAAGCTCTAAAGCAATACCTGGAGGAACAAGGGCTTTTGCTGGATGAATTCTCTGTGGAAACAGAAAACAGCGGCGGTAATGAATTCAACAGGCAAGACAGCTATAAAACAGCTTTTTCTTCTAGTAATGATGAATCAACACTCAATATTAACAACCTGATCTTCCACAGGACAACAACCATAAGCACATCCAGTTATCCAGGTGGACACCTTATATACTTCTACGCATAGGAGGACACCATGATAGTTGGTGAACCTTATATACTTGGCATTCCACCCTTTGCAAATCAGGATAAAACTCTAATCGATTTGCAAAAAAACAAGGTTCTGGATCTAAATGCCTTTCTTACAATGTTCACGACTCAATTAGAGCACCAGGACCCATTAAATCCTATGCAGTCCTACGAATTGGCAGCGCAACTAGCTCAATTCAGCACCGTAGAACAACTAATCAGAGCGAACAAATATCTCGAGGAAGGTACGCAGTATTTGTCATCCATAAACAACTTGGAAGTTGTTGGTCTTATTGGAAAATATGTAAAGGGTTTTACTGATCTCATAACGGTTAAGGACGGCGTCCCCAAAAATCTAAACTTCACCATGGAAAGCAAAGGACTAGTCACAATAAAGATTTATGACCAATCAGGTAAACTCGTCAGATCCATTGATAAGGGTCAGCTTGATAAAGGATCCTACTCTGTCGATTGGGATGGACTGGACAACCAGGGCAACAAAGTTCCGGATGGAGATTACCGAATTGAAATTGAGGTTGTTAACGAAAAAGGTCAGAAGCAAACAATATATCCTGATGCCGAAGGTAAAGTAACAAGCCTTAAGTTCATAAACGGGCTTCCATATCTGGTGCTGGATGATGACGAAGGACTAAAAATGCCTGCGGGCTTTGTTCTGCAAATATGGAATGAAGATCACAAAGCGGCTAGTAGTAATACTCAGGAATCTTCATCAAACACAAATGGTTAAAAATAGAAAGGAGGGATAAAAATGGCGGGCATCGGCACAGCTTTATATAATGGAGTAAACGGACTAAGAAGTTTTAGCACAGCGGTGTCGGTAGTAAGCGACAATATAGCCAATGCTAATACTATTGGGTTTAAGGCAAATTCCATAAGATTTTGTGATTTTGTAGCGGGCTATTATTCAACGGTGTCTTCATTTAATGATAGGGAAGGTTCTGGATCAAGACCTCTTGCAGTTTTAACAAACTTTGCTCAAGGTCCGATAATCAATACTGCAAACTGGTCTGACCTGGCAATAAACGGTAAGGGCTTCTTTGGAGTGAAAGATGCATCAGGGAATATTTACTATACTCGAGATGGCGGATTCTATCTCAACAAGGATGGAAAGCTCGTCAACTACCTCGGCATGTCGGTGTTAGACAAAGACGGAAATGAGATCACACTCGATATTAACACATATAGTGACTTTGTAGTGAGAGATAATGGTGAGATTTACGGTATTAACAAACAAACAGGTGAAATCTCACAAAACGCCTTAGCTACTCTCGGACTCTACTATTTTAACGATCCAAACGGTCTTGTTCGAGTAGGAGGGAATTTATGGCGTGAGGGACCAAACGCAGGCAAGGTAGGACCTAAACAACCTGGAACCGAGGGGATGGGCACCATAATGAGTTACGCTCTGGAAGGTTCCAATGTAGATCTCTCCGAAGAATTGGTAAACATGATTATCTATCAAGCTGACTTCAATGCTAATTCCAAAGTAATTACTACTTCAGCCGATATGTTAAATACGGCGGTTAACATCGTCAGGTAATTTATGGCGGTAGGAGCGTAAGGCTTTATATGCGCTCCTACCCATCCGAATACGTCTCTCGTAAAAGCCGCTTCTCAATCGAAATGCGGCATGCTGCGCTCCCGAATACACAAACCACACAAAAACAACCTGCACACATTTATTTCTTGCATGTAAAGAATCGAAGATTTAAAAATTTTCTGTGATCCTATTAATCGCTTCTTATTTACCCTTAAAAGGACAAAGTTCGTATGGATGCAGCGACCTTCATGGGTATCATTGTTGGGTTTTCTCTTGTTCTCATAGCAATCATGTTCGGTGGCGGCATAGATATTTTCTTTAATCTTCCAGCGGCTATGATAGTATTTGGAGGAACACTGGGAATAACTTTAATTCGACATTCTCTCAACGAAGTTGTTGGTATGGCTAAAGTGGTAAAAAATGCATTTTTCGTAAAGATGTGGAGCTACGATTATGTTATTAATCTTTTTTTAGACTTTGCTCACAAAGCAAGAAAAGAAGGCATTCTCGCTTTAGAAGATGACCTTCAATACCTGAAAGACGAATTTCTCACTAAATCTCTGCAGATGGCTATCGATGGAATGGATCCGGAATCTATCAAAGAAATCCTTGAGCGGGAAATTGACTATCTCCAGGAACGGCATCATTCGGGAGCCGAAATTTTAGACACTATGGGCACATTCTTCCCAGCCATGGGAATGATTGGAACTCTTATAGGATTAGTGCAGATGCTAAGAACCATGTCTGACCCATCAACAATAGGTCCAGCTATGGCTGTGGCTTTGCTCACAACTTTTTATGGAGCGGTGGGAGCCAATTTGATATGTCTTCCTATGGCGGGTAAATTGAGAGCTAGAAGCAAAGAAGAAACCATCATAAAGGAGATGATTATTGTCGGGGTAATTTCCCTTACAATGGGTGAAAACCCTAGAATTTTGGAACAAAAGCTGCATTCATTTGTGCCATCGAGTAAAAGAATAAGCCGATTTCAGTAAAACTCTGGCAGGAGGAAATCCCAATGGCGGAAGCTGAAGAAAAACAGGAACAGCCAAAGAAAAAATCAAAAATGAAACTTATAATCCTTCTCCTTATTGTTGTTGTCGTCCTGGGGGGAGGCGGATTTTTTGCCTATACAAAGTTCTTTAAGAAGAGCGAAGGCGAAGAGGGAGCAGCTCCTAAACCAGAAAAAGCGAAAAAACCAGCTCAGGTTATAACACATAAGCTCGATACTTTTCTCGTAAACCTAGCAGATCCTGGGGGAAAGCGTTATCTAAAGGTAACTATGGAACTGGAGCTTGATAATCAGAAAGTAGTTGAAGAAATCTCTAAAGAAACCCCTAGAATTAGAGATGTAATTCTTACAGTTTTGTCTAGCAAAGAGTTCGACGAAATTTCTACACTGCCTGGAAAAATGACGCTTAAAAAAGAATTAATTACAAAAATTAACGCTTCACTTAAAACTGGCACGGTAATCAATATATATTTTACCGAATTCTTGGTGCAATAATGGTTTAAACCGATAATGAGTAAAATGGGTTATGGTAGATAAAATTCTTTCACAAGAAGAAGTTGATGCCCTTTTAAGAGGGTTAAGTGACGGTGAAATCGAATCGGCAGAAACAGCAAAGGTTGATTATGATGAAAGTGGTATAAGACCTTACGATTTAACTGCTCAGGATCGCATTATTCGCGGTCGCATGCCGACTCTGGAAATCATAAACGAGCGTTTCGCACGCCTTTACCGAGTAAATATTTCCGGTGCACTAAGACGAGTCGTTGATGTATCAACGACTACTACAGAAATGCTTAAGTTTGGCGAATTTCTAAAAACTCTCCCTGTGCCGACAAGTTTACACATAATCAAAATGGATCCTCTTAGAGGGCACGTCCTACTGGTGATTGAAAGTAAGCTAATATTTAACCTGCTCGATTGTTTCTTCGGGGGCACAGGAAAAAGCCGATTTAAGATTGAAGGGCGTGATTTCACGTCTATAGAAAACAGAGTAATCATGCGGCTCGTTCAGTCTGTTATAACCGAGCTGGACAATGCCTGGAAACCGGTAATTCCAGTGCAGTTTCAATATGTCAGATCAGAAGTAAATCCTCAATTTGCAGCTATTGTTCCGCCTAGCGATTTGGTGATTGTAATTCATTTCGAATTTGAGCTAGATCAATCCATTGGGAAGATGATCTTATGCCTGCCCTATTCTACCATAGAACCCATCAGACAGAGGCTTCACGCAAGCTATCAGAGCGACCAATTGGAAATTGATGAAACGTGGATACGAAGGCTCAAGAAACGTATTAGCGAAATCAGTGTAAACATCGTAGCAGAACTCGGTCGAACTCAGATAAAACCCAAGGACTTACTTAAACTTGAAAAGGGTGATGTGCTTGTTTTAAATCAAGATGTGGGAAAACCAATAGTAGTAAGAGTCCAGGGAGTTAAAAAATTTCTCGGATTCCCAGGAACTTACCATGGGAGTAAAGCAGTAAAGATTGCAGAATTTGTCTATCCAGAAACTGAGTAACAAACTATCCAAAGAAAAAAGGAGTATAAAATATGACAACAACGGTTGTAGAAAACAAAGATGTTCATTTTCCTGATCTTCAAGAGTCTGCGGGTGAGACTAAACGTCGTGATTTGGACTTTTTGCTTGATATTCCTTTGGAAGTCTCTGTTGAATTGGGACGAGCAACTATTCTCATAAATGATCTTCTTCAGCTAGGTCAGGGATCTGTCATCGAATTAACAAAGCTCGCCGGAGAGCCTCTGGAAATTCTCGTTAATGGCAAGCTTATTGCCAGAGGTGAACCTGTGGTGGTTAATGAAAAGTTCGGTGTGAGAATAACTGACATAATAAGTCCTATTGAACGAGTAAAACAACTGGGGTCTGACTAGTGGAACAGCCATCTTTTGGTTATCTTTTGCTTAAAACGGCTGGAGTTTTAGTTCTAATAATTGCATTGATGTTTTTCCTCGTTTTTTTGCTACGAAGATATTCTCCCACACTACTTCGTAAATATAGCAGTGAGAGACAAATAAAGGTTATAGAAAGATGTTCTCTCTCCCCAAAACACTCACTGGTTCTGGTTGAGATCGATGGAATTCAATTTCTAGTGGGCATAGGTCCTCAAAACATAGTTATAAACGAGAAATCTTCTTCCACCAGCGGGGGTAATAGAGAAGCCCCTATCTTAAATAACGAAGCCAATCTATGAACCAAAAGCATTGGATTACAGTTTTTTTGACAGCTTTGTTCATTTTGTTGACGTTTTTTTCTTCTGCTTTTGCGGTGGAATTAAAAATACCTCCGCTCACACTGGATCTTAAATCACCTCAAGGAGCCGATCAACTTTCCACAGTTCTTAAAATTGCCTTGGTTTTAACGGTCGTATCCGTAGCCCCAGCAATTTTGCTTCTTATGACATCGTTTACACGCATCGTTGTGGTTTTTTCTTTTCTTCGCCATGCCCTTGGAACCCAGCAGGCCCCTCCAAACCAGATCCTTGTATCACTGGCTCTATTTCTAACCTTCTTCATAATGAAGCCGGTATGGAACCAAGCTTACGAAAAAGCATATCTTCCTTACAAAGAAGGAGAAATTACCGATGAGGAATTTCTCGACAACTTTGTAAAGCCATTCAAAGATTTCATGCTTAAAAATACCAGGAAAAAAGATCTAGCTCTTTTTGCTTCTCTTTCAACAGGCGGCGAAAAACCCGAAACACCCGAAAATCTTTCCCTAACCACCATCATTCCAGCCTTCGCTGTAAGCGAAATTAAAACCGCTTTTGAGATTGGATTTTTAATTTATGTTCCCTTTCTCATATTGGATATGGTGGTAGCAAGTATTCTTTTATCTATGGGTATGATGATGCTTCCTCCTGTAATGATCTCCCTTCCGTTTAAAATTATGCTTTTCATATTGGTTGATGGGTGGAGTCTTCTGGTGGAATCACTAATAAAGAGCTTTTCGCCGTTGTAGGAAGTAGCCGTGGTTATCTTTTTACAAACACATGAAAAAGAAGTAGTAACAATCAAAAAAAGATGTAAGGGACTAAAATCCCTATCCCCAGGTTATTCACCATAATGTTAGGCACAGGAGAAAAAGCCGTGACCACTGAATTCATAATTGGGCTTGGACGCCAAGCCTTAGAAACAATGCTTATGGTGAGCCTTCCGGTTTTGATGGTAAGTCTCATCGTGGGAATAATAGTTAGTATCTTCCAGGCAGTAACTCAGATTCAGGAAGCAACGATTACTTTCGTACCAAAGATTGTTGCTACCTTTATTGCCCTCCTCATTTTCGGAGGCTGGATGATAAATCGAATTTCATACCTGACGCGAGAAATTTTTCAAAATATCCCATTCTGGATCCGCTAGTCACCATGAAGTTTACCTTGCTTTTTCAAGATGTTCTCGTTTTTTTAGCAGTGTTTCTTCGAGTAGGTATTGCAGTTTCGGTTTTTCCGTTTTTTCGAGCTGTTGAAATACCAGCAACATTTAAGGCTTTGATGGCCTTTTTCGTAAGTCTTATTTTTTATCTTCCATTAGCATCCCGCGTCACTCCAATACCCACCGATCCAATACTCTTAGGTGGCATTATAATTGAGGAGACTATTTTTGGTATTTTGCTTTCTTTCTCGCTATTGCTGATTCTTGGTGCCTTTGAGCTGGCGGGTGAAATTGTAAGTTTTCAAATGGGTTTCGGCTTTGCTCAGGTTGCCGATCCCTTAACTGGTGTTCAAATCACCATCATAAGCCGTTTTCTACAATTCCTTGCAACGCTCATTTTCTTTTCCATTGATGGCCATCACTTCATAATAACGGCTATTTATAAAAGCTTTGAAGCCTTCCCTATTGGCTCCCTGATAGCTTTTTACAATGAACCATTGTCTTATAAACTTATTAACTTATCTGCAACCTGTCTAAGTCTAGCCATCAAAATAGCTGCTCCAGTAATTGTGGTGCTTTTCTTAACAGAAGTTGGGATGGGGCTTATTGTCAAATTTGCTCCCCAAATCAATATACTGGTAGTAGGTTTTGCGGTCACCATCCTGGTTGGAATCTTTTTTGCCTACCTTTCTGTTGGAGGCTGGGTGGAGGTGGTCTCAAGAGCCTTCAAAGAAGCCTTTACCGTTACTATGGAACTCTTTACTAAGCGTCAATAACCTGACCACCTCAAACAGCCTATCAATCATCAATTCCAAAATGCTGGTATAGATAATTAAAACAAGAACGCATTGCTGTTTTATAAGGATATAAGCCTATGGCCGCTGGAGCTCAAGAACGAACAGAAAAACCGACCCCTAAAAAAATCCAGAAAGCTCGCTCTGAAGGTCGCCTTGATAAAAGCCGGGAAATCATAAATCTTGCTTCTCTAGCTGGCGGTGCAATCGGGCTATGGATAGGGCTAATCATCATATATCATTCAACTAAAACCATGCTGGAAACTTTATGGGCTAACGGTTTCTCCCTCGCTATTAGAGAAGACTTCACCAACGCTCTCGTAATTGGTGCGGTTAAACATTTCAGCATCATGATAGCTCTGCCCATGTTTATGAGCCTGCTGTTTGCCGTAGGTGCTAACGTTTATCAGAACAAAGGATTAGTGCTAGTCTGGAAAAATCTTTTTAAATTCGACTTAAGTCAGTTGGACCTGATAAATGGTTTGAAACGCCTTTTCAGTTTGAGATCTTCCGTTGAATTTTTGAAATCGGTCATAAAATTCGGAGCTGTAGCATATGCGCTTTATTCAGTTTTTCTCGGCGAATCTCATCTTTTCATTCCAACCATCATGCAGGAACCCATAGAAATCGCAAAAACTGCTGGACATGCAAGTGCGTTGATGTTTATTCGGGTCATCCTTATTATGCTGATACTCTCCTATTTGGACATGCGATACCAAAAATGGCAATATATTAAAGACCTGATGATGACAAAGCAAGAAGTAAAGGAAGAACATCGCCAGGCTGAAGGAGATCCGAGAGTAAAGGCGCGAATCAGGTCAAAACAGATGGAACTTGCACGCCGTCGAATGCTGGCTCAAGTCCCCAAAGCAACAGTTGTTATCACCAACCCAACTCACTTTGCTGTAGCTCTTCTTTACAAACCAAAAGAAATGGAAGCCCCTAAGGTGGTGGCTAAAGGATTAGACTACATGGCGCAGAAGATAATAAAGATTGCTCGTCATTACGGCGTTCCAATTGTTCACAATCCTCCGCTGGCACGAGCCTTGTATAAATATGTTCCCCTGGAAGGGTTTATACCGGTGGCTCTTTACAAAGCGGTAGCAAAAGTGCTGGCTTATATTTACCAGCAAAAAAGAAGGCAGGTTCTATGAAGTTGTTGGTTTTTTATCTTTCTGAACTTCTTTCAGAAACTGGTGGAATGAATAAAGGGAGAAGTGAACAATTATAGCAACGTTTTACTTCTTCAATTCAGCTGAATATTGATAAGAGGGAGTAAAAGATTATGGCAGAGGCTACTCAAATCTCTCTTTCAAGCATGCTGTCCCAGCGAATAAGAAACATCTCAGATAGCGATGCTATGATGGGAATCGCCGTGGTGGCGATTCTCTCCGTCATGCTTTTGCCACTTCCTGGATCAGTTCTTGACGTTTTTCTTAGCATCAATATTTCCTTCGCTATGGTGACCTTACTAACCGCTATCTATACTCTTAAACCACTGGATTTCATTATTTACCCTTCTCTACTTCTAATAACCACCCTTTTCCGACTGGCTCTAAATGTGGCAAGCACAAGGCTTGTATTGCTTCACGGTCACGAAGGCACGTCAGCAGCGGGATACATCATTCAAGCTTTTGGACAATTTGTTGTTGGAGGAAATTACGTTGTTGGGCTTGTTATTTTCATTATCCTGGTAGTTGTGAACTTCGTGGTTATCACCAAAGGAACAGAAAGAATTTCTGAAGTGGCAGCCCGTTTTACTCTGGATGCTATGCCAGGAAAACAGATGAGTATTGATGCAGATCTGAACGCAGGACTTATAAGCGAAGCCGAAGCCCGCAAACGCCGAGAAATGATCGCTCGAGAAGCCGATTTTTACGGCACAATGGACGGAGCAAGTAAATTCGTGCGAGGTGATGCTATAGCTGGCATTGTGATCACCTTTATAAACATATTTGGTGGTATAGCTATAGGCGTTCTAATGAAAGGGATGCCTATTCGTGAAGCTCTTCAGACCTATACCATCCTGACCGTGGGTGATGGGCTGGTGTCTCAAATACCTGCTCTTATCATTTCAACTTCAGCCGGTATTCTTGTAAGCCGAGCAGAAACAGAGATGGGTCTGGGAAGATCTTTCGTAAAACAGTTTCGTTTCCAGCCAAGACCTATTGCCATAGCCGGCTTGATGCTTTATGGACTGGCTCTAGTGCCTGGCTTTCCTGCACTACCTCTATTTCTCGTGGGGTCGGCATTGATTGGAGTTGGATGGCGTCTTATGAAGCGAGTTCGAAAGACGGAAGAAAGACCAGAAGAACCAACACCTTCAGAACCTCAACCTACACCTCAGCGTGAGATTCAAGAATTGCCTCCCCCCGTTGAGCCACTCCAACTTGAAGTAGGCTATGGGCTTATTCCGCTGATTGATGAATCTCAAGGGGGAGATATACTACAGAGAATTAAAGCAATTCGGAGACAGCTTGCACTTGAAAGAGGCATTGTAGTGCCACCTCTTCACATACGAGACAATCTCCAGCTAAAACCCATGGAATATCAGCTCTTGCTTAAAGGAGCCGTGGTAGGACGTTACGAACTCATCACTGGACACTTGCTTGCGTTAAGCCCTGAAGAGGGAAAGACTGAAGTAAAAGGCATCCCAACAACAGATCCTGCTTTTGGTATTCCGGCTCTGTGGATTCCCGAAAGCAAGCGAGATGAAGCCATAAAAGCTGGTTACACTTTGATAGATCATTCGACAATTATGGCCACTCACCTGACAGAACTTTTCAAAAAATACGCCGACCAACTCCTAAGTCGCCAAATAGTCCAGCAACTTTTAGATCATCTGGCTGAAACTCAACCTCGGCTGGTTGAAGAACTTGTTCCTAACCTTCTTAACGTAGGAACAATCCAAAGAGTGCTGCAAAGTCTGGTAAGAGAACAGGTTTCTATACGGGACTTGCAAACCATCTGTGAAACTCTTGCCGATTACGCTCAACTTACCAAAGACCCTGATACTCTTGCAGAATACGTTCGTCAGGCTCTTGGAAGAACCATTACTCAACCATACGAAACCGAAGACGGAAAGTTATACGTGATAACTCTACATCCACTTCTTGAAGACAGGCTTAAAAAGGGTATTCAAAAAACCGACCAGGGCACATTTATAAGCCTTGAACCAGGATTTCTCCATAAGTTCGTGCAGCAGGTAAACAGCGAAGTGCGTAAAGTTATACAACAGGGTTTTCATCCGGTAATACTTTGTTCTGCCGCAACCCGAAGACATGTAAGAAGAATCCTTGAACGTTTTATACCCGATGTCGTAATAATAAGTCATAATGAGCTTACGGGGCCTGTGGAAATAAAATCTATAGGAATGGTGCGATTAAGTGATGAAGATTAAAACCTTCAGAGCTCGCACAATGGCGGAAGCCATGGACATGATCAAGAAGGAATTGGGACCGGATGCCGTGATCCTCAAAAGCGGCAAGGTCGCGGATACCTCAGGAGAAGCCGTTTTTGAGGTCCAGGCAGCTATTGATCACAAACCGGATGAAACATCTCTGTCTTTCAAAAATTCAGCAAATCAATTGAAGCAAATCGAAGGGAAAATAGAAGAAATCACTCACTTTTTATCCCTTCTGGTATCCACCAAAGAACAATTTGCAAGTCTTCACAGCCATGAATCCCTATCCAGGATTTATCATTATCTTTTGATGCAGGAACTGGATGAAAAAAAAGTCTATCTATTGCTAACAAGAGCCATCAAGCACCTGAAAGATGAAAAATCTCCATCCAAAATTATTGCCGCATTTTGCCGAGAACTTATGAATGTTATCTCCGTTTCCAATCCTTTTAGCAGTAATTCGATAAGCCAGAGCGGCTTGATAGGTCGGTTTGGACTTCCTCCAATTTACACTTTTTTGGGCCCAACCGGGGTTGGTAAAACTACAACTCTTGCTAAAATAGCTGCACACCTTAAGGTTACCATGGGGTTAAACGTGGGTATTGTAAGTTTTGACAACTATCGTATAGGAGCTTCTGATCAAATTTCAACTTATGCCCGTGTCCTGGATCTTCCCTTTGCTAACGTTCAGACTCGAGAAGAACTCGAATTTGCCAGAAAACAGATGAAACATTGCTTTGCTGTCTTTGTTGACACAACAGGAAGAAATTTTCTTATGTCACAATACATACTGGAACTTGTTGAAATTTTCTCCGAAATGGACAGAGTTAATCATTTTCTGGTTCTCAGTGCAACCGCCAAGGACAAAGATCTTACAAAGACTATTCAACAGTTTGACCAACTTGGCATTTATGGCCTTATCTTTACAAAATTGGATGAAACTCTCTCACACGGAAACATTATCAATCAACTTTTGCGATTTCCCTACCCCCTGGTTTACCTTGGAACAGGACAGCGAGTGCCAGAAGATCTTGAAGAGGCGTCGAAGAAAAAGCTCATAAACCTCTTATTTCCCAAAAGGGAAAGTTTAGATTAGAATATGTAATGGAATTGATAAAAATGGTTTATTGACGCAGAAAATCTGAGCAAGGAGATCTAGATGGTAAAACCTGTGACCAATCCAAAAGTGGAAAATATGATAAGAGTCTTTTCAGTAAGTAGTGGTAAGGGTGGAGTGGGAAAAAGCAATGTGGTTATTAACCTTGCCATTGCTATGAGCAAGCTTGGCAAGCGAGTGCTCATTCTAGATGCTGACCTGGGGCTTGCCAATATAGATGTCCTATTGGGCCTGAATCCCCAATATAATATAAGTCATGTGCTAAATGGGCAAAAAAAGCTATCAGATATTTTGGTTGAAGGTCCGGCAGGAATAACCATAATGCCTGCAAGCTCTGGTGTTCAGGAACTTACCCAGCTCACTGTAGAACAAAAGGTAATGTTCCTCGATCTCCTTGAATCTTTACCGACCAGTTTCGACGTTTTTATGATAGATACCGGCGCAGGCATATCTGACATGGTCTTATACTTTAACTTGATGGCTCAGGAAAAAATCGTTGTGCTCACTCCAGAACCCACTTCTCTTACAGATGGCTATGCTTTAATCAAAGTGCTTTTCCAAAGACACGGGGAGCGATACTTCCATATTCTCGTTAACAATACGGAAGACGAAAACCAGGCAAAAGCAATTTATAAACAGATCAGCAAGGTAGCAGATCATTTTCTTGACGGAATAGCTCTAAACTACATTGGATCCGTTCCTAAGGATCCACATGTTCCAAAGTCGATTATGCATCAGAAAGCCGTTGTTGAACTTTTCCCCAAGTCACCATCTTCTCAGGCTTTCATAAATATTGCGAAAAGGCTTCTTAACACACAGCCTCAACTCGATTACGGAAGTGTAAAACTGTTCTGGAAAAAATTTCTGGGAGTTTCATAGTATGAGCCAGATAGGAGAAAAATGGCTATGCTACACTCTAAAAGCAAGGATATAGAGTGATTAGCAAAAAAAATATGTCCCTAACAGAAAGAAATGAGCGCGTAATGGAGCATCTCCATCTGGTTAAATACTGTGCTCTTAGATTAATCAATCGAGTGCCTCAAAATAGAATTGACTTTAACGATCTTTTCAGCGCTGGCGTCATAGGGCTTATAGATGCGGTGGAAAAATTTGATCCGGATCTTGGAATTCCCTTTGAAAAATACGCCATGATAAGAGTTAAGGGCGCAATGCTTGATGAAATAAGAGCAGGAGATCCGGTTCCGAGAACGGTGAGAGCGCATATAGCCAGACTGGAAGATGCCATAGGAAATCTTGAAAAAAAGTTGGGTAGGATACCGGAAGAAGACGAAATCGTTAAGGAACTTGGGGTTAGCTATGACGAATTTCGTCAAATGCTTGACGAAACCAGAAGTGTCTCCCTACTATCTCAATCCCTTGAAGAAATGCTGGAGGGAGGCGCTCATCCTGATGAACTTATTGCTTCAGGAGAAGAGCCAATTAACGCAATACAGAGAGAAGAACTAGTGGCAATACTCTCTGACCTTATCTCTCAGCTTCCTGAAAGAGAACAACTCATATTGTCACTTTACTACCAGGAAGAATTGACAATGAAAGAAATCGGGCAAATCCTTGGCTATACCGAATCGCGAATCTCCCAGCTTCATACCCAGATTATCCTTAAATTGCGAACTAGAATTAAGAAAAGGCTAACTCAGTCCAAATATAAACCCTGAAAAAATGTGAACATAATTGAGGTGCTCATGGGTTGAGACTTTTTAAAACAAACTTAGAGGTAACAACATGAAAACAGGTTTTAGATGGAAGTTTGCATCATTCATGGCGGTGATAATTATCCTATCTTTTATTGTGGTGGCGGAAGACATGAAGATATCCAAAACGCACGCAAGCACCAAAGCAAAATCCAGTAGAGACATTGCTGAATATTCTGTCAGAGCGCCAATTCCTAAACTTCCTTATGTGTCAAATCGTTCCTTTTATTTACTGGTAAACACAGGACAGACGGAAGAATTCGTAAAACTCGACATAAGTTTTCAGTTTGTTGGGATAAATCAACAGGAATGCTTTGAAAGAAATGACCCCATATTTCGGGACGTGGTCTATCGTTTCCTTAAGGAACAGCATCCTCAACGAAATACAGCCAAGGGATGGAATGAAATATTAAAGAACCAACTCTCCCGGTATCTGGCTGTTAATCCCGGACGATGTAGAGTCTCAAGTATTATTGTTGAATCCGTCCAAAGGTTTTAAGATATGACTATCGTTGCAGGTTCATGGCTAGACTATTTGCAATTAGCTCTAAACGCTACGCTTATAGCACTCTTAATAGTGCTTGCTTTCCGGAATAAACCCCATAAAGATTCTCAATACGAAGACGAATACAAAAAAGTTGAAGCTTTAGCACAATCACTTGCAGATATCGCTAAGGAACATGAAGTAATAGCAAAACAATTCGAGGCAAACCTTCATACCAAACGAAATCTAATCCACGAACTAATAAGTCAACTTGACCAAAGAATTGCTGAAGCGAAAAAAATAGCGGAGAGACTCGAACAACTGATCGACAGAATAAACGATGTAGAAAGCAGTGCTATTACGGGACTGAATAATCCAGAACATGAGAGAATTATCCAGCTCGCCAACAAGGGCTTCACAGTCCAGTCTATCGCTCAACAGGTTCAAAAATCTGTAGGTGAAGTAGAACTTGTTATAAACCTCTATCGCCATCGCCGTCGTAATCCTCTTAAGACAGGGCGAGGTTCTTAGTTTTATATAGCCCCATACCTTTCCTTTTTTAGAACATCATCTTAATTCCCCAATACACCAGATGGCATTTTTATTGCTTATACAAATTCGTGGAGGTGATGAATATGCGTATAGGATCTTATGCCGTAGCCTTAGGTTCTATTGAACAGGGTAAAAGACTTGAAGTAATAGGCAACAATTTGGCGAACTCATCCACACCCGGATTTAAAAAGGAAGAAGTTCGCTTTACGGATTTCATTTACCAGGAAACCTACAGTCAAATGACTCAGGGAAATGTCAAAACCACGTCGCATTCACTGGATGTAGCTCTGGTAGGAGATGGCTACTTCAAGGTTCAAACCAAGGATGGCATTTTTTACACCCGAGCAGGAAATTTTACGCTCAATGCATCTGGACAACTATCCCTCCCTGATGGCTCTCTCGTTTTGAGCAAAAACGGTCGCCCCATAACTCTCAAAAGCGAAGATGTAATAATAGACGAAAAAGGCCGAATAATTGAAAACGGGAATGAAATCGACCAACTGGCTGTTGTAAGATTTGACTCAGCGGTAAAAATGGAAAAAGTGGGATTTAACCTTTTCAAGCCATCCGATCAAAATGCCAAGGAGCAGGACGCCGATAAAACCATAGTTAAGCAGGGCAGTCTCGAAGAAGCCAACTTCAACATTGTGGAAGAAATGACAAGAATGATTGATGCAATGCGAGCATTCGAAGCATACCAGAAAACCTTTCAGACTCTACACGAAGAAGACCGCCAGCTTATAAGGCGAACGGTTACCAGATAAAGTGAGGAGGTAAAAAGCCATGATCAGAAGTTTATGGACGGCAGCAACCGGCATGTCTGCTCAGTCACTAAATATGGACGTTATTGCTCACAATCTGGCTAACGCCCAAACTACAGGCTTTAAAAAAAGCCGAGCAAATTTTGAAGATCTCATTTACCAAACCATAGTGCCTCCAGGAGCGGAAACATCAACCGATACTAAGACAGCGTCTGGCATACAGGTGGGCACAGGAGTCAAAACCGTCTCCGTTCAAAAACTATTTTCTCAAGGGAACTTCGTCCAGACCGAAAATCCTCTTGATATTGCCATAGAAGGCAAAGGTTTCTTCAAGGTGTTAAGAGGCACCGAAGAAGTTTATACTAGAAGCGGGTCCTTTAAGCTCGATGCGGACGGTTATCTTTGTGACGCCGAAGGAAACCGTCTCCAACCGGAGGTTAGCATCCCTAGAGAAGCTGTAACCATCACAATAGACGCAGGCGGTAAACTAACAGCCCTTGATCAAAACGGGACAGCCCTGGTTACTCAAACAATAGCAATCTATGATTTCCCTAATCCCGGCGGACTTATAAGCGTAGGAAAAAACTACTTCAAGCCATCTGATGCATCAGGGGAAGCCGCAGAAGGAACCCCTGGAACGGATGGGCTTGGAACAATCCTTCAGGGATTTCTTGAAAACTCAAATGTAAACGTGGTCGA
The DNA here is from genome assembly GCA_037482015.1 of Thermodesulforhabdaceae bacterium. Classification (NCBI taxonomy): domain Bacteria; kingdom Pseudomonadati; phylum Thermodesulfobacteriota; class Syntrophobacteria; order Syntrophobacterales; family Thermodesulforhabdaceae; species Thermodesulforhabdaceae bacterium. The sequence continues at coordinate 7,971 of JBBFKT010000005.1, read as the reverse complement.
AGAAATGGTTAACATGATTGCGGGACAACGAGCCTACGAAGCCAACTCGAAGATCATCAAAACAGTGGATGAAATGCTTCACATCGCCAATAACGTAAAGGCTTAGACATACATGCGAGGGTGATACAGCTATGAAAAACCTGGCCGCTATCATACTTAAAAGACCTAATCTTTTGGTGGGCATCATTACTTTGTGCTTGATGCTTTATACGACTTCTTCTTTCGCCTTTTCAGAACTCATTACTCTACAAATTAAGGACCACGTAGAAATTGCAAAAGGTGGCGTCTATCTTGGGGATCTTGTCGTTCCCGGTTCGGTTCCTTCCGATTGGCTGGATCACTTCGCTTCCCTATACATTGGCGAAGCCCCGGAAGTTGGAGAAGTTAAATATGTTCAGATGGATCTTCTAAAGAGCTACCTAAAAAAAATTATCGAAGGAAATGGACAGAATTTTGATAAGGTTCAGTTGCTAATTCCATCAGAAATAATGGTGACAAGAAAATCGGTAAATATTCCCCGAGAAGAAATCGAACAAGCCTTCAAGGATTACATAATCAAACACATTTCTTGGAAGCCAGAGGATATTGACATTCACGACATAAAAATAGCCGGAATCCCTGTAGTCCCAGCAGGAGAAAGAACAATTAACGTGTCTTCAGCATCACAGGAACTTACAGGTGGCAATACCACCTTGACTTTTCAAGTAATGGTGGACGGACGCCCAGCCCAAACCTTCAATGTAACGGGAACGGTTGATCTTTATGACGATGTGCTTCATGTAGTAAAGAACATTCAAAAAGGCACGGTTATTCAAGCAGAAGACTTGATGGTCAAGAGAGCCAAAGTCACCGATAATCCTAAAGATTACGCCAAAAAAGAACTGGATGCTGTGGGAAAGAGAGCCCTGAAAGACTTCGCCGCCAACGAACCTGTGAAAATCTCCTACGTTGATAATCCCATTGTGGTTAACAAGGGCGATATAGTCAGGTTAGTTGTAAGCAGGCCCGGTCTCAATCTAACCGCCAAGGGTGAAGCGAAAACTGACGGAAGGATTGGCGATCGAGTTAAGGTAATGAATCTGTCATCAAAGAAGATCATTCAAGGATGGATAAAAGATCGGGAAACAGTTATCGTAATGGAGTAATTCTATGACTAAATTTTGGGAATGCAGGGCAATTAAAATTATCGGGACTTTATTGATTGTCGCGACGGCTTACGGCTGTGCGACAATGGGTGATAGAACTGATTCAGCCACTCATTCTCAATTTATTCCTCCCCCTGCTCCATCACAGTCTCCAGCTTATGAGATACCATCATCACATCCATCTTCTCAGCCACTTCCTCAGCCATCAGGCTCTATATGGAACAATCAGGTTGGTTCACTCTATCGGGACATCAAAGCTAGAAACATTGGCGACACCATCACCATAACCGTCAGCGAATCGGCTGATGCGTCAGAAGAAGCAACAACAGAGACTAATCGAACTCATAGTTGGGGCGGGAAACTCAGTGCATCAAATCCAGCTGTGGCTGGCAAAAATCTTCTTGGTGGTTCAACTGCACTTGATTATGGCGCTGAATTTGGTCGGGGACTTAAAGGATCTGGGAAAACCACCAGAACCAACACGGTCAAAGCTTACATGACGGCAACGGTTGTAGATGTTCTACCAAACGGTAATCTTGTGATTCGAGGTTCACGATGGGTAAAGGTAAACGACGAAGTGCACCAGATAATATTGGAAGGCGTTGTGCGACCTGTAGATATAACCCGAAACAACACTGTGATGTCACAAAATATAGCTGATGCTAAGATTTTCATTGTAGGCAAGGGACCTGTGTCCAGACAGCAACGCCCAGGCTGGCTTGGACAAATTATGGATCTTCTATTTCCCTTTTAGTTGAAAAACGACTTCCCTGGGGGTTGTTAAAATGAGGAAAACAAAGGGTTTATGGCTCATTCTCTTTATCACCTTGCTGGCGTTTTACGTCAGCGGTTCTGGCATAGCCGCAGCTGCTCGCATTAAAGACATTGCGCATTTCGTAGGAGATAGACCCAACATGCTTGTTGGCTATGGACTTGTGGTGGGGTTAAACGGAACCGGTGATAAAGAAAAGACCCAGTTCACAGTGAGCACACTCGCAAATATGTTGGACAACATGGGCATCCACGTAGATCCTGCTCAAATCAAGATTAAAAATGTTGCCGCTGTAATGGTAACTGCTAAGCTTCCTCCATTTGCAAAGCAGGGAATGAAGGTTGACGTTCAGGTATCATCAATCGGGGACGCTAAAAGCCTTGTAGGGGGCACTCTCCTGATGACACCTTTACAGGGGCCTGACGGACAGGTGTATGGAGTCGCTCAGGGACCCATCTCGGTTGGAGGATTCGCCTTTGGAGGGCAGGCAGGAGGTGGCGTGCAACAAAATCATCCTACAGTGGGTTACATCTCAAACGGAGCCCTGATAGAAAAAGACATTCCAGTGTCTTACGAAGGCCTAGATCATCTAACGTTGACCCTCAATCAACCCGATTTTACATCATCCAAGAAAATCGCAGACACGATTAACAAAAACTTTGGAAGCACCATCGCTGCACCTGAAGATGCAAGCACAGTCAAAGTTCAAATTCCAGAAGGATATCAGAAAAAGCTGGTTGATTTTGTAGCCATGGTTGAAGGGCTTGAAGTTGTTCCCGACGCAGTTGCCAAGATTGTCATAAACGAACGAACCGGAACGATAGTCATGGGAGAAAATGTGCGTATAGCGCCGGTGGCCGTAGCTCACGGCAATCTCACCGTAACTATTACGGAACAACCTTACGTATCCCAACCTCTCCCATTCAGCCCGGGACAAACTGCCGTTGTGCCTCAAACACAGGTCGAAGTGAAGGAACAGAAGGCTCATCTTGCTATTGTAGGCGGAGGTATAACCATCAGTCAGGTGGTGGAAGGATTGAACGCTTTAGGAGCCACTCCCAGAGATTTAATAAACATTTTACAGGCTATGAAGGCAGCAGGAGCACTGCAGGCAGAACTGGAGATCATCTAAAGGTAAAGATAAAAATAGGACTTAGAAATATCACAGTCTGAGAATTTACTTTGGAAGGCAACCTTTATGAGCCTTAGAAAGTCTTCCCAACATAATCCAGACTACGGGACCAAGAAACCTGCCTGGATTATTACCTATGCAGATCTATGCACCCTTCTCTTGACTTTCTTCGTGCTCATCTTCTCTATGTCCTCTATAGACGAAGAAAGAGAAAAAAAGGCGCTAAATTCTCTCATAGGTGCATTTGGATTTTTGCCGGCAGGCAAAAGCCTAAGCGGAGAAGAAAAGCCAGAAAACATTCCAATTCAATCGATTCCCATGACAAAGCCCTCTTCTATGGACGAAAAGCTTCTAAAACAGTTAGCAGCTACTGGAATGCTCGGACCAGAAGCCGACATCCTTCGGGAGGAAGATCGCCTCATGATCCGCTTAAACGCTCCCTTTCTATTCGACGAAGGATCATCAAAACTTTCCCCGCTAGCCGAAAAGCTTCTTTCAAACCTTGGAATGCACTTAAAAAACGATCCTCAAGATGTAGAAATACGAGCATACACTGACAAAACGGAAGTAATGGCGACACCCAATTCGGAATCTCTATCATGGAAGATTTCCGCAGAAAGAGCTTTTGCCGTATATAGACTTTTCCTGAATCTAGGTATTGCACCTCAACGCATGAGCGCTCACGGTATGAGTTATTTTCACCCCGTCGTGGATATCGATCAATTCCCTTCTCTCAAATACAAAAACCGTCGTGTGGAAATCCTTCTGGGAAAGAATCCATCAATTCCAGCAAGTATCTACTCTATGAAAGCCGAGCGAAAACCATTCTTTCAATACAAACACTTTTTCTTCCCGCTTTTTGGGGGAGAGTCCGGTCATGGAAAGAAATAGGTCATGGAGCAAAAAGGACGCTAAAATATCTAGTGGATCAAGCAAAACTGCATGGATGATTACTTTTGCTGATTTCTGCACTCTTCTTCTTACCTTTTTTGTGCTGCTTGTTTCTATGTCTTCTCTCGACTCACAGGCTATAAGGAAAGCTTTGAAAAACTTCGGCCAGGCTGGAGGAGTTTTATTTTTCCAGAAATTAGAAATCGTTTCCCAATCTCCATCGGTTGTTCTAAAAAAAATCTTTCGAAAAACACAGTCTCTTGAAATCCAGAATATCGAAGATATTCAAAACTTCTCGGAAGAACAAATCGACCAGCTTATAGCTTCAGGGAAGTTCATCTGGTATAAGAAAGACGAGTTAAGCAAAGGACTTACACTGATATTTACTAATGACTTTCTTTTCGAGAGAGGGAGCGCTCAGCTAAAACCATCTGCTCTACCTATTCTGGATTCAATTTCCCTATTTCTTAAGAACTCCAGGTATGAAGCTTTTATCGATGGTCACACCGACAACACTCCTCCAGGTTCAAAAGGACCTTTTTCATCAAACGATGAATTATCCTTTGCTCGAGCAAAAGCGGTTTTGGATTATCTGATAAATCAGCATGGAATATCCCCAGAAAAGCTCGCCATTGGAGCTTACGGCGATAGACTGCCTCTTGGAGACAATTCAACACCTGCCGGGCGTGCCCTTAATCGTCGAGTTGAGATAACTTTGAAACCAGCAAAAGAAGTGTAAAGTTCAGGGGAGAGAAGCCGATGGAAGCTTTGAAAAATGATGTCAAGATAGCCATTCCTCCAGAAAAAAGGTTCGAAGCAAAAAAAGAGGAACTAAAAAAAGCCTGCAGGGAATTTGAAAGCCTCTTTACGGCATACATTTTGAAAAACATGAGAGAGACGATAATGCGAGCCGAAGCTCCGGATAGGGCGAGAGAAATCTACGAGGCGATGATGGATGAGGCAGTAGCTAGAGAAATCAGTCTTTCAGGATCTCTGGGATTAGGCGGCATGATTTACAAACAACTTGAGCCACTTCTAGAGGCAGAATTTAGACAGAAAATAACAAAGGAGGAAGCACCGTGATACCCAGACCAGAGGAAATTTTTTCCCTGTTAGAGGAATTTCGACAGGTGCTTATAGAAGAAAAGCAGTTTCTTAAGAAGATGGACCGAACAGGATTAATGAACCTTCTCCCCAGGAAACTTTTTCTCGTGGATCAAATCGAAAAGGTAGCTAGGCTTGAAACTCTTGATCCAAAAGCTTTGCTGGAGATCCCTAACATTAGAGAAATCCTTTCAGAAATCAAAATCCTCAATGAAACAAACAAAACCTTTGTTGAAGAAGCTCTTTCCCTATGTAACGACTTCCTTTCGGTTCTTCTCCCCAAAAATTACTGCCAGAATGGTAAGACTGAAACTGCTCTCTTGCCACCAAAAGGAATAAATCTAAGCATGGAGGCATAAAAATGGCAGGGTTAATCCAGGCCCTCGAAACAGGAAAACTTACCCTGCTCAATACTCAGACCCAAATTCAGACGGTTAACCACAATATTTCCAGAGCGGACGACAAAACCTATCACCGCCAGACGGTAAAGCTCGTGACAAATCCGCCCCTTAGATATGGAAAATTTTATTTGGGCATTGGAGCAAGAATTCAAAACATACTCCAGGGATGGGACCCTCTTCTGGAACAGCGCTTCTTAAACAGTATTTCTCTTGATGAAGACTACAAAACGAGATCATCCTACTTAGAACTTCTATCGGCCTACGCAAGGGATGACGGCGAAACAGGGCTTTCAGCCGCTCTTAAAGTTTTCTGGAACAGTTGGGATAGTTTTGATGCAAACCCAGAAGGTGCAGCGGAAAAGCAAAATGTTGTGAAAAGCGCCGAAACATTGGCTTCGATGATTCGAGAACATTATAGTCAGCTTTCTAGCCTTTCTAATGATATAGATAACGACTTATCAAAAACAACCGATAGAATTAACGATATTCTTGGGCAAATTTCTGACTTAAACACTAAAATACGTCTTGCTGAGGGAACGGGAGCTCAAGCAAACGATCTTAGAGACCAGCGTTATGCTCTTATTCAGGAACTCTCTCAGTATGTTCCTATAAAAATCTCCACACCCGATGACTGGAAAACCATAACCATTACAACTGACGACTCACTCTGGGGCACAGCGCTGGACCTTGTAACCTCAACAGGAGCCCAAACCATTACAGCCAGTATCGATAACACCGGAACATTAACGATAAACAACGGGATAGGCTCTATCTCCACAAATGACCCTCAAGGTGGCAAACTTGCAGGACTTGCTCAGGCAAAAAAGCAAATTCAAGGAATTCTTAGCAACCTTGATACATTCTCATCTGAACTATACAACAATGTCAAATTTAACGGACTCGATGTCTTCTCATCTCCATCGGCAGCATCAATTGATGTTAGTATTACCACGGCCGACCTTTCTCTCACCGCAAATGCAAGCACGACTCCATCACAAGCATACCAAATATCTCAACTTCAAAACACCCCTATACCAGCGTTGGGCAATATGACCTTTTCAGAATATCTTTCTCAGATACAAAACTCCATAGGAACGGTAAAACAATCTGCTGATGATAAACAGGAGTTTTATTCAACCTTAAGAAGCACTATGGAACAAAAGCAACAGAGTGTGGCGGGGGTGTCTATTGATGAAGAACTAGTTGATCTTATAAAACTCCAACATCTTTTTCAGGCTGCTTCAAAGGTCATACAGACCGCCGATCAACTTCTTAATACAGTAGTAAATATGGTGTAAAAAAGGAGCGTTGTTATGCGGGTAAGCTTTGCTCTTACCTACGAAAATCCGGTAAAAAATATTTTCGAAAAACAGAAAGCTATACGACATCTGCAGGATGCTATATCCCGGGGTAAGGGACTTCTCGATCCATCAGACAATCCCTTAAACTGGACAAACGCAATGAATCTAAAATCAGCTCTGGCGAAAGCTGAACAATGGAAGAAAAACATAGAATTCGGGATGAACTGGAACAACACCACCGAAGGTTACCTTAACCATCTTAACGACCTTTTAACCAAAGCAAGACAAATCGCCATAGCATCCATAAAGGAAAACTCAAGTGAGACCATAGCAAGTCACGCTCAGGAGCTTGATCACATACTGCGAGAAGTCATTACCATTGCTAATGCTAAATACCAAAATCGGTATATATTCTCGGTTAATGCAGATCCTGCAAATCCCGTATTTGGCTACACAGAAACAAATGGAGAAATAGTTAGCGTTAATCCGACAAATCCTGGACAAATGGGAGAAGCTCTTGATATAGCCGTAGGAGAAAATACGGCTGTTCGGGTAAACGTTGATGGATACAACCTATTTTTTGATGATCAAGGAAGCAATATCTTACAAAATCTGCTTGATCTTAAAAACGCCATCAAATCAGGGGATACGAATTCAATCAGCGACGCAATGGGGATAGTTGAAAGAGATCAGTCCAGAGTGCTTGAAGCTCTGACAACTGTTGGAGCAAATCTAAATCGTCTTGAAGCTAGGGGTGATTCTCTGGACGCTATAATGATTTCCCAGCAGGAACGTATTAGTGAACTAGAAGAAACCGATATGGCAAAGCTTGCTACGGACTACCAGCTTACAGCAACTGCCTTACAGGCTGTTTATCAATCCACGGCTAGAATAGCGGGACTGAGTCTTCTCCAATACTTGTAATAGACTGGGTTTTACCTATAAGGATGTTAGCAAAAAATCGCAATGACAATCCTGACGGGATGCTGTTCTAAAAACCCCCTTTAAATTTCCCCATAACGGAATCATTATTTAAGGGCAGGTTCTTAACCCGAGTTTGCCACTTTTTGGGGCTAAAATAGCATTTTCGACCTTTTCAGGAAGTCTAACTTATTGAAATTACTGATTGATCAGCATAAGAATCTTAACCCAAGTTTGTCATTTATTTGTGTAAACTACCGTAATTACTTGATAAGTCATTTTCATTCTACACTACGGATTTTTT